>JAADIW010000046.1 GCA_013151115.1 Caldisericota bacterium | reverse complement strand
GAGGTCCTTCTCGAAGGAAATTTGAGGGTGGGTCGAAGTTGATGAAATCCATTGTGTTGTGCTTTACCCAGTTATCTACGCCCATAACGGCCGCTTCTTCACTAACTCTTATAAGCCCACCGGAGTTATCGGAGATCCAGCACTGGCTTAATTTCAGTTCCGCGGAACCTCCTGCGAGAATGCCCACAGTGGCGTTGCTGAAAAACCCGTTTCCGCGCAACACGACATGAGCTGTATCCTCCGCGCGGAGGCCGGCGAAGAGGTTGCTATAGATCCGGTTGTCCTCCCCTATCACTCGGGCGGAGTCGATTACCTCTACGCCATGTGCGCCGTGCCCGTAAACGAAACTTTTCTTCAAGAGAACTTGTGTAGAGTCGGTAGCCGTGATCCCACTTGTCTTGTTGAGGAAGATCTGGGCAGCGGATATCTCGACCTGGGCTGAGTCAGCGACCTCGATCCCGTTGAATTCATTTTTGTAGACGGCGGAGTCTCGAATCTCGACATGGGCCGATCCAGCAGCTGAAACCCCGACATAGTTGTGATAAACCTTGGAATCTTCCAACACTGCCGATGCCGGACCGTTTATGTAAATCCCCGCCGTTTGGGAGCCGGTAATTTCCACATCCTTTAGGACCACGTGTGCATTTCCCGTTATCTCCACGCCGCTTTGCTCCTGTCCCATTATCTTAAACCCCGCGATGCGCACCTCGACCTTTTCGACCGGCCAGATGTTCACAGTCGGCCCCAATGCCGGCCTCAACACCACACGATCGGCCCCTTCCCCGAGCAAGTTTACGGATTTTAGAATAATCAGATCCTCCGTATAAGTTCCCGCTTTTACCAAGATCGTTGCTCCCGGGGGAGCGAGAGCAATCGCATCCTGGAGCGATGTAAAATCACAGCCATTGGGACACACGACTATATCGATGTTTTTCCATGCAATAGCTTCTTGAGCCCACACGAAACAGGCCGACAATATAAGAAAGATTTTGCAACTAAAGAGAACCATTTTAATCATTTCCAGCAATATTAGCTAAGCCTCCGCATCATGGGCAAGTCAGCTGGGAACTAAAGGAAAGACGGTTTGCTCAACGTTTACAAAGGCCTTTGGCTTTTCCTGAGCGATGGTGGGACTTCGAGGCCGTGGGGGTACATTAGGTCGGGGTTTGCGAGGATTTCCTGTGCGGGACCGTCGGCGATTATCTTCCCTCGATCCATGAGCACCGCCCGCTCGCAGAGTTCGAGCACCAGCTCCAGGTCGTGGGTGGCGATGATCACGGTGGCCCCGAGGCCCCGGATGAGGTCCATGAATTCCCGTCGTCCCCGGGGATCCAGGTTGCCCGTGGGCTCGTCCAGGGCCAGGATCTCCGGCCGCATGGAGAGGATCGTGGCCAAGGCGACCCTCTTCCGCTCCCCGAAGCTCAGGCGATGGGGCGCCCGGTCCGCGGCCCCCTCCATCCCCACCGCCCGCAGGGCCTCCGCCACCCTGCGGCGCACTTCCTCCCCGTCCAGCCCCAGGTTGAGGGGGCCGAAGGCGACGTCGTCGAAGACGCGGGGCATGAAGAGCTGGGCATCCGGGTCCTGGAAGAGGAGCCCCACGCGGCGCCTGACCTCCCCCAGCGTCTCCTTCCGCAGCGGGATCCCCAGGATCTCGATCTCCCCTCGGCCCCGGAGGAGCCCGTTCAGGTGCAGGAGCAGGGTGGTCTTCCCCGCGCCGTTCGGCCCGATCAACCCCACCCTCTCCCCCTCCGCCACGGTGAGATCCACGCCCCGGAGGGCCTCGGTGCCGTCCGGATACGCGTAGCGCAGGCCGCGGATACGTACGGCGGTCCTCATGGCACGAACGCGAGGTTGATGGAGAGGAGGGCGATCCCCGCGAGGAGGAACGCCAGATCCCGCGGCTTGAGGGGGATCCGGGGGCGGGGGAGCTCGCCGGAGAAGCCCCGGGCCAGCATGGCACGGTACACCTCCTCCCCGTGGTCGAGGCTGCGCAGGAACGCGGTCCCCACGAGGCCACCCAGGGAAGACAGGAGCCGGCGGCGGCCCGAGAGCCCCCGCCACCCGGGGGATCGGGCCTCCACCCCCATCCGGAGCGCGGCGATCCGGCGCCCCAGGGTGGGGGCGTAACGCAAGAGAAACAGGAGGGTATCGCCGATGGCCCGGGGGACCCACAGGCCCCTGAGGCCGAGAAGGAGTTGGTGCCCCTCCATCCCCGATACCAGGGCGGTCACTCCCGCCACGGCGAGCAAAGGCTTCGCCCAGAGGCGCAACGCGAGCTCGGGGAACGGGACGCCCTCCGCCCGTCGCCCGAGGAACGCGGAGAGGGTGACGATCGCCACGAAGGCGGAGGCCACCCCGAGGCGCTTGAGGAGGCTCGACGCCGGGAGGCCCGAGGCCACGTACAGCGTTGCCACCAAGGCCCCGTGGGCCAGGAACTGGAGGGGATGGCGGACAGGGGTCAGGACCACGAACACCGCGAACGCGGCGGCGTAAGCGATCCGCACCCGCGGGTCGATCCCCCGTAGCGGAGACCGAAGGCGTCCGACCGCGGGGACGGCGTCAGCCACCTCTTCCCTGGCCCAAGCGCCTCAGCCCCGTCCCCAGAAGCAGGGCGAGGCCGAACACCGCCAGCGTCCCCACCGCTCCCGCGATCCCGGTGGACCAGATGGGACTCCTCACGCCGGAGAGGGCGTAGTCGGGAAACGGGGCATAGGCGAAGGCCCCGTCCTCGCCGAGGGCCAGGAACCCGTGGTCCTCCGCCACCCGCTCCAGCCCGTCGGGAAGGGACGAAGCGAACGGGGAGAGGAACAGGGCGAGCCCCAGGGCCACCGCCAGGCCCGCGAGCAGGAAGGCCGTGATCCTCGCGTTCCTCATCCCCTCATCACCTCCGCGGTGAGGAGACCCGGCTGGACTCGGGCGATGAGGGCCAGGGCCCCCGCGGTGATGGCGCCCTCCCCCAGGCCGATCAGGGCGTGGATGCCCACCATGGCCGGGAACACCACCCCGAACCGTGCCGTCCCCGAAAAGGCGAGTTCCGCCGCGCACGCGGCCGCCGCCAGGACCACCGAGAGCCAGCCCGCGGCGAAGGCGGGGAACCAGGGGTGTCGGGGGGCGAAGAGGCGTTGGAGCGCCCGGTAGATGAGGTATCCTCCCACCGCTCCCACCACGCCCATGTTGAAGATGTTGGCCCCCAGGGCGGTGAGGCCGCCGTCGCCGAAGAGGAGCGCCTGGACGAGCAGGATGGTGGCCATCACCAACAGCCCCCGGGCCGGCCCGAGGAGCACCGCCGCCAACACCCCGCCCAGGAAGTGGCCGGAGGTGCCCCCGGCGATGGGGAAGTTCAGCATCTGGGCGGCGAAGATGAACGCGGCGGTGACACCCATAAGGGGGATGGTGCGCTCATCCGCGTCCCTCGCCGAACGCTTGGCGGCGATCCCGATGGCCGCCGCCGAGACCGCCCCCAACGAGATCCAGGTCTTCGCGTCCAGGAAGCCATCCGGGATGTGCACGTCCCCTCCTTGGTAGCACAAGTTTATATAAAGTGCTACCAAGGCGCAACCGGGGAGGTCACCTAAGCCGCCTCC
>JAADIW010000155.1 GCA_013151115.1 Caldisericota bacterium | reverse complement strand
GGGGCCGGGGGAGCGCGGGTAGCGGAGCTTTCCCCCGGACCACTGGCGGGGAAGAGGATTTCCGAACTGGGCCTTCCCAAAGGCACGGTGATCCCCTTGATCCTCCGCGAGGGACGGGCGCTCGTCCCCGCCGGCGACACGGTCCTCGCCCCCGACGACGTGGTGATCCTCATCGCCGAGAACGACGAAAAGCTCGCCGCCGCGAAGCGGCTTTTCTCCCCCGCCGCGGCCGCCGGTTAAGATTCCGGTCCGAAGGAGGCGAGATGCTCAAGGCCAGAAGCGGGAACTTCCTCGTGGTACGGTTCGAGGACGGGGAGGTGTTCCCCGATGCCCTGTGTGACCTGGGGATCCGCGCGGGGGCGATCCTCGGGGGCGTGGGGATGCTTCGGGACCTCGTCCTCGCTTATTGGAACGGACGCGAGTACGTCCACGAGCCGGTGGACGAGCCGGTGGAGCTCCTCTCCCTACAGGGGAACTTCGGGGAACGCGACGGGGAGGTCGTGATCCACGCCAACGTGGTGGCGGGGAGGGAAGGGGGCGCCGCCGTGGGCGGCCACCTCATGCGGGCCACGGTACACAACACCGCGGAGGTGATCATCGTCGAACTTCCCGGGGTGGCCATGGAACGCCGCCCCGAACCCTCTGGCCTCGTGGGGCTCTACCCCCGGGAGGGACGATGAGCCTCATACGCGCGAGCGATCTCCAGGCGCTGCGTGGGCTGGCGGGGAAGGGCGGGCCGGTGGTGAGCCTCTACCTCAACGTGACGCCGCCCCGGCCGTTCAAATCGGAGCTGCGCTCCCTCCTCCACGATAAATGGGAACGGCTCCAGGAGGCCGGCCTCGACAGGGAGCTCCTGCGGAGAATCGAGGGGATATTCGAGTCCCTCAAGGCCTACATCGATGAACTCCGGCCCCTCGAGCGCACGCGGCTCCTCGCCATCTTCGCCGCCGACGAGGACTTCTTCCAGGAATACCGGCTCCCCGTGGCCCTCCCGAGCCGCGTCTACGTGGATCCCGACCCCTATATCCGCCCCCTCACCGTGTTGCTGGACGAATTCAACCGTTATTGCGTGGTGCTCGTGGACCGCAAGCGCGCTCGGGCGTTCGACATGTACCTCGGGGAGATGGAGGAGGACGTGGGGGTCCTGGAGAGCGAGACCCCCGGTTGGATCTCCGAGGGGGAGGGCCGTGCCGCCAGGGGGACGGCGGCCGGGACCGGCCCCTGGGCCGGTTGGCGGGAGAGCAAGATCCAACGCCATATCGCCGATCACGTCCACCGGCACTTCAAGGAGGTGGCCGGGCTCCTGTTCGACCACTTCAAGCGCCGGGGATTCGACCGCCTTATCGTCGGCGGGCCCGAGGGCGCGGAGGGCAAGGTGGTCCCCGGGTTCCTGGACCACCTCCACTCCTACCTCCGGGAGCGCCTCGCCGGGGTCTTCGCGGGGGAGATGGACCTCCCCATCAACGAGATCAAACGCCGGGCGTTGGAGGTGGCGGCCCGGGACGAGCGGCGGGAGGAGGAGGCGGTCATCGAACGACTCCTCTCCGAGGCGAACCGCGATGGCGGCCTCGGGGTCCTGGGCCTCAACGACGTCGTCCTCGCGTTGATGATGTCCCAGGTCCACACCCTGGTGCTTGAGCACGACTATCAGGAGCGGGGCTGGATCTGCCCCCGCGACCATCACCTCGCCATGGCCGCCGGGCGGTGTCCCCTGTGCGGCGGGGAACTCGAGGAGGTAGAGGACTTCGTGGACGAGGTGGTGGAGGAGGCGATCGAACAGGGGGCCGAGGTGGAGCACGTGTTCACCGAACACGAGGGGTTCCGGGACTGGAGGATCGGCGCGATCCTGAGGTTCCGCGTCTACTGAGCGTCAGCGGTACTCCACCACCTCCTCCAGGGGCCGGCGGGGCCGCGGCCGCGGTTCCTGGGCCGGGCGGCCTATCGGGACGATGGCCACGGGGCGCAACCCATCCGGCAGGGACAGGACCGCCCGTACCTCCTCCTCGGAAAAGGCCCCCACCCAGCAGTTCCCGAGGCCCTTGGCGTGGGCGGCCAGGAGCATGTTCTGCGTCGCCGCCGCGGTGTCCTGGATGCAGTACAGTCCCTCTCCCCGTTCCCCGTAGGCCCGGCGCGCACGCTCGAGATCCGCGCAGACGACCACCACCACCGGCGCCTCGGCGATGAACCCCTGTCCCAGCGCGGCGGCGACGAGTTCGGCCTTGAGCCCGCGGTCCCGTACCACCACGAACCTCCAAGGCTGGGCGTTCCCCGCGCTCGGGGCCCAGGTGGCCGCCTCCAGGATCTCCGCGAGGTCCCCGTCGGGTATGGGATCGGGTTTGAAACGCCTCACCGACCTCCTCCCCTTTATGATCTCCAGAATCCTTTCCATGGTCCCTCCTTCGACCGTGGATTTATACACTTGGCATCAATTGAAATCCAAACCCCTATCTCGTATCATATGTATGCCTATTTGGGCTAAAAATTGACAGAAAAGGGGGGATTAACATATGCCGAAGAGGGGCCAGGGTACCACCGATAAGATCTCCATCTACATTCCCCAAAAGAAGGCCCAGCAGAACGTGATCGAGCGGCTGCGCAAGCTGGCCGAGAAGAAGGACCGCTCCATCAACTACCTCGTGGTGGAGGCCATTCTCCAATACCTCGAGCGCGAGGAGAAGAAGGAAAAGGGCTCGTAACCCCTTCCCACCTGCCCCGCGCCTGGTCGCCACAAGCGCTTTCACGCTATGATGCAGACGCAAAGGAGGACAGATGCCGGAACGTAAGAAGCTCACCATCCCGGACCTCTACGCCATGGTGGAGCGGGGGGAGAAGATCGCCTTCCTCACCGCCTACGACTACCCCACGGCGCGGCTCGAGGATCGCGCCGGGATCGACATGATCCTGGTGGGGGACTCCGCGGCGATGTGCCTCCTCGGGCACGGGACCACCCTCCCCGCGAGGATGGACTTCATGGTGGAGATCACCGCGGCCGTATCCCGCGCAGTGGAGCGGGCGTTCGTGGTGGGGGATATGCCCTACATGTCCTATCAGCCCTCGAACGAGCTCGCGATCCGGAACGCGGGGCGTTTCATCGCCGAGGGCGGCGCCGACGCGGTGAAGCTGGAGGGCGGGGCCCGGATGGCGGAGCGGGTAGAGGCCATCGTCAAGGCGGGGATCCCGGTGATGGGACATATCGGCCTCACCCCCCAGGCAGCGAGCATGATCGGTGGGCTCAGGGCCCAGGGGCGCACCGCGGAGACCGCGCTGCAGCTCATCGAGGACGCCAAGGTACTGGAGGAGGCGGGGGCGTTCGCCATCCTCCTCGAGGCGATCCCGACCAGGGTGGCCGAGATCATCGTGCGGAACGCCAAGGTCCCGGTCCTCTCCATCGGCTCCGGGGCGGCCTGCCACGGACAGCTGCTCATCGTCCACGATATCCTCAACCTGTTCGAGGCCTTCACCCCGAAGTTCGTGAAGGTCTACGCCGACGTGGCCTCGGTGATGCTCGGCGCCTTCCGGGAGTACATCTCCGAGGTCAAGACCGGGAGGTTCCCCACCCCGGACCACGAATATCGGATCCCCAAGGAGG
>JAADIW010000074.1 GCA_013151115.1 Caldisericota bacterium | reverse complement strand
TCCCGTCCTTCACCGCCTGGACCACCTCGCGGAGGTGCACGTGGCCGGGGATGATCTCGTTCAGGGCGCTCACCACCGCCACGAACGGCCGGCGGAGCTCCTCGGTGGTGAGCCCCAGGGCGAAGAGCAGCGACCGGTGGGGTGCCCTCCCGGTGCCCTCCTTGATCGTCGCGCTGCCCACCGCGTATCCCCCTTCCCTCTCCCGGGGCCCGGGCAATAAAAAAACCGGGCCCTTCGGCCCCGGTTTCGTCCGGATCCAACACCGCCGCGGCGTTGGATCCGCTAGCTGATAAGGACGAGGACGACGGAAAGGACCACGCGCAGGTCAACCCTGCCGCGTTCCGACATCACACGCCGCCCAGTCCTTTCCGTCGGCACGATTACCATATAGGACATTTCACGGCCCCCCGTCAAGGGCCCGGTGGATCCCCATCGAAAGCGTTGCCGAATCGAAGCGGATTTCGCGGGCAACCAGGGGCCCGGCCTTCGCCCGCGGGACCCTCAGAGGGGGAGCTGGTCCGGCCGGATGATCCCCGGCCCCTCGGGCCGCACGATGGGCGACGGCCGCTTCGGCGGTGGCGGGTAGATGCCGAGGAGGCCCTCCACGAACCGCGCGCCATCGCTACCCCGCGTGAAATGCTCGACGAAATCGGCCAGCGCCCTCAGGGCCTCGCGCGCTAACTCCCGGTCGAGCTTACCGCTTTGCACCAACGGGACGAGCGTCTCCTCCAAGGCCCGGCCCAGGATGTTGGGGGGTCGCTCCAGCAGCTCTATAGGGGAGAGCCGTTGGGCACAATATTCCAGCGCGGCGATCACCTCGGCGTCGGTCGCGTCCAATCTGTGGAGCCCGTTCGCGAGGGCCTCGCGCAGGATCTCGAGCAGGGGGACGAGGTGCCCCTCCTTCTCCCGCAGGAGTTCCGTGAACCGGTTCCACTCCTTGGAAAGCTCCCGGCCCAACTTCTCCCGCCGCTTGCGCAGGGCCGCGACGAGATATTGGCAATCGGGGGGACAACCTATCGACCTCTGGCGATGCTCGCCGCAGCAGATGCTACAGAGCTTCTTGCCCAGCGCGGGGCAGAACCTCTCCGCGGTCCTGCTCTCACAGAGGGGGCACTTCGCCATCAGCCGAAACCGAGCATCCTCCTGGCCTCTTCGGACATCCTGTCCGGGGTCCAGGGGGGATCGAAGACCAGGTTTACCTCGACCTCATAACCCTCGAATGCCTCGCGCAGCACCTGCTCCGCCTGGGCCGCCAACGTGCCCGCCAGCGGGCATCCGGGGGTGGTGAGGGTCATATCTATCGATATCCGCCCCTCGCCGATCTCGACGTCGTACACGAGTCCCAGATCGACGATGTTCACCCCTAGCTCGGGATCCATCACCTTGTCGCGGAGCACCGCGAGTACATCATCCGTCGTCGGACCCATCGGCTCTCCTTTCGCGGCCGATTGTAGGGCCGAAGCGTTGCGCCATCCAGCGATGGGCTTCCGCCCGCGCCCAGGCATCGGCAACGCGGATCTCCTCGAGCCCGGGGGAGGGCACGGGCTCGTGTCGGGAGAGCACGTGGGAAAGCCCCGCGGCGATGGCGGTGAACGGGATCCGTCCCGCGAGGAAGGCGGCCACGAGCTCCTCGTCGGCGGCGTTGGCCACCGCGGGCGCCGTTCCCCCCGCGATCCCCGCTTCTAACACCGTTTCGAACGCCGGGTACTTCCCCTTCGGGATCTCCCCGAACTCGAGCCTCTTCCCCACCAGGGAGAAGGCCCGCGGCGCGGGCGGGAGGTGCCGCGGGCAGGTGAGCGCGTACTTTATGGGGATCCTCATGTCGGGCGTCGAGAGCACGGCGATCCAGTTCCCGTCCACGAGTTCCACCGCACCATGCACGATGGACTGCGGATGGAGCAGGACCCCGATCTTCCCGTACGGCATCGAAAAGAGCCAATGGGCCTCGATCACCTCGAAGGCCTTGTTCACCAGGGTGGCCGAGTCCACCGTGATCCGGGGCCCCATGCTCCAGGTGGGATGCGCGAGGGCCTCCGCGGGGGTCACCCGCTCGAGCTCCTCGGGGCTCCGATCGCGGAACGCCCCTCCGGACGCCGTTATCCAGAGCCGCTCGACCTCGTCCCCGGGTATCCCCCGGAGGGCCTGCCAGAGGGCGGAATGCTCCGAGTCCACCGGGATGAGTTGGTCGGGGGAGCGGACCCTCTCCATCACCAGATGCCCCCCGATGACCAGGGACTCCTTGTTGGCCAGGGCCACCCGCTTCCCGGCGGAAAGCGCGGCCAGCGTGGCCCGGAGCCCCGCGGCCCCCACCACCGCGTTCAGGACCACCTCGACCCCCGGACGCGTCGCGAGCTCCTCCAGGCCCGCTTGGCCGTGGAGGACCTCCACGGACGGGGGGAGGAGTGCCCGGGCCTCGCGGGCCTCCTCCGGCCCGAGCACCGCGACCGCCCGGACCCCGAACTCACGGGCGGCCCGGCAGAGACGTTCCACCCGCCGCCCTGCCGCCAGGGCCACCACCTCGATATCCTCCCCCCGGCGGCGGAGCTCCCGCACCACCTCCAGCGCCTGTGTCCCGATGGACCCCGTCGCCCCCAGGATCGCGATACGCATAACTCAACCGTCCCGGCGTGCCCCGTACCGCTCGCGGTGGACCATCTCCGCGAGCGGGCGGCGGTCCACCTGGGGCCGGTAATCGGGGTCGGGATAGCCGAGGGGGAGGATGGCCACCACCTGGAGTCCGTCCGGGATCCCGAGGAGATCGCGGGTCAGGGCCGCGGCGGAGCCGGGTCCGCCCTCGGGGACACCGATCCAGTAGGTGGCGAGGCCCAGCGAGTGGGCGGCGAGGGCCATGTTCTGGGCCGCTACGGCGGCATCCTCCCGGCAGTGGAGGGGATCGATCTGGGGATCCACCGCCACCACGATCACCGCGTCCGCGTTCTCGATCACCCGACGGTAGATCGTCACCTTCGCGGCGATAGTACTGAGGGCCTCCCGCGTCCCCTCCTCGCGGACCACGATGAATTCCCACGGTTGGAGGTTCGCGTACGATGGGGCCCATCTGCCGGCCTCCAAGACCGCTTCGAGGGCTTCTTCCGGTACCCGTTCGGGACGGAACCGGGGGATGCTACGCCGCTCCCTGATCGCGCGCAGGACCTCGTTTTCCATGACACGTCCCCCTTTCTCTCTTCTGCCCCTCGCGCCTCATCCCACGGCCTCCACGGAGAAGGAGATCTCCGCGTTGAGGGAGTGGGAGACCGAACAGTAGCGTTCCTGGGAGAGCCGCGCGGCCCGTTCCAGGTTCTCCACGGGAACGCCCCGGGCCCGGTAGGTGAGGTGGATCGCCTTCACCGCCCTGGGGTGCTCGGCGGCCCGCTCCGCCCGTATGAGCACCTCCAGGCTCCGCGGCGGCGTCCGCATCTTGTTGAGGATCGCCACGATGTCCATAGCGGTGCACCCCCCCAGGGCCATGAGCATGAGCTCCACCGGCCGCGGCCCCGTCCCCTCGCCGCCCACGGCGTCGGTGTCCATCACCACGGCGTGCTTGGACGGCCCGATGCCGACGAACCTCATGCCCTCATGCCAACTCACCCGTACTTCCATCGGACCTCCTTTCCGCTGAAATCTTACCCCATTGTCCATTATGCGGAGGGGGTGTTGTGCCTGAACGGATTTGGCGTTATATAATTCGCTGAGATGGCCGTACAGAACCGTATCAGGAAGGTGCAAAAGCGCGATCGATCCCTCGTCCCCTTCGACCAGGGC
The DNA here is from genome assembly GCA_013151115.1 of Caldisericota bacterium. Taxonomy (GTDB): domain Bacteria; phylum Bipolaricaulota; class Bipolaricaulia; order Bipolaricaulales; family Bipolaricaulaceae; genus UBA3571. Next base: position 14,870 of record JAADIW010000074.1, on the reverse strand, counting down.
CGGATCTATTCCGCCATCCTGCGGGCCGCCCGCTCGGTGGGGGGGTTCTCGCTGGATTACCTCGAGGGGGTGAACGATCGCCTGTTCGATGCCTACGGGGACGACGAGGGGATCGCCCGGTTCCTCTCCGACATCGTGGTCATCGTGTTGAACCGCGACCCCCGCCACTGGATCGCCAACTTCCCCCCCACCATCGAGGAGATCCAGGACACCGTGATCCACGTGCTGCGTAGCTACGGGTTCGTCACCGTGGCGGACGCCTACGAGTGCTGGCGGTGGGGGAAGCACTGGGTGCGGGCCGGGGCCATAACCATGGAACAGTTCGTGGGGAACGGGTACCCCACGCCGTTCCACGAGGCGATTCTCGCCTGGAACCGGGAGCACGGCTGCGACACCGTGGCGGGCCTCAACGAGCTCGTCCGCGCCGGGCGGATCAAGTGGCTCGTCGAGGAGGCCACCGAGGTCTACGAGCGATCCCTGGACGAGGCCGCGCGGAAGGTCCTGGACCGTCTCGATCGGGGCGACGAGATCCGCATGATCTGGATCTCCGGGCCCTCGTCCTCGGGGAAGACCACCACCACGGTTAAGCTCACCCAACGCCTGGAGCGGGAGGGCCTCCGGTTCCTCATGTTGAACCTCGACGACTACTTCTGGCCGCTGGTGGAACACCCCACCGATTGGATCAATGACCGCAACTTCGAGACTCCCGAGGCCCTGGACATCCAGCTCATCAACAAGCACCTGAAGATGCTCCTCGAGGGCAAGACGATCGAAAAGCCCATCTACGACTTCAAGGTGGGCGAACACGTGGGGACGAAACGGGTGAAGCTCGAAGCGGATCAGATCCTCCTCCTCGATTGCCTCCACGGCTTCTACCCTCCCCTCACCGAGGGGATCGACCGCTCGATGATGTTCCGCATCTACATCGAGGCCTGCAACATGATGTACGAGGGCGACGGTTCCAGCGGGCGCCTCACCCAGTTCACCGACGTGCGGCTCCTGCGCCGGATGTTGCGGGACGCGAAACACCGCAACCACCCGCCCCTACAGACGCTGCTCCATTGGCACTACGTACGGGCCGGCGAGCTTTTCTCCATCATCCCCCTGATGGGCCTCGCCGACCACACCATCAACGGGGGGATGCCGTTCGACCTGCCCGTGTTAAAGCCGTATTTCGTCCCCGACGGCATCTGGCCCAAACCGGAGGAGCTCGCCCCCTACGAGGCCTTCCTCGATGCCCGCATCCGCTATCAGCGGGTGAGCGCGCTCCTCGCCTCCGTCGAGGGGCTCACCATGTGGGAGACCCAGGATCATTCGCTGATCCCCGGCGACCATCTGGTACGGGAGTTCATCGGGGGAAGCACCCTTCAAATACCACACAACGAGTGATCCAACGTCCACGTGCCCGGCTACAAGGGGGATCTTGCCCTCGTTTCGCCCCGGCACTAAGATTTGTCACGTCCCGCTAGGGCGTCGGCTAACGGTAGGCCGCGGGACTTTGGATCCCGTTGTGGAGGTTCGAATCCTCCCGCCCTAGCCACATGGAACCACGGAACCTTTCCTCCCTTACCTCGGCCCTCGGACTCGACCTCGAGCCGCGGGAACTCGTCCCCGCCCTCCGTCACGCCTCCTATGCCCACGAGACGGACCTGGAGAGCAACGAGCGGTTGGAGTTCCTGGGCGATGCGGTACTGGACCTGGTGATGGCCGATATCCTCTTTCACCGCTTCCCCGAGAGGGACGAAGGGGAGCTGACCAGGTTGAGGTCGGTACTCGTCTCGCGACCGGTACTCGCCGAGATCGCGGGGGAACTGGGGCTCGGGAGGTACCTCCTCGTGTCGCCGGGGGCCGAGGACCTCGGGGTACGGGAACGTCCTTCGGTCCTCGCCGCGGCGTTGGAGGCCATCATCGCCGTGGTTTTCCTGAAGAGGGGGTACGAGTACACGCGCGCCTTCGTGCAGCGGATCTACGGCGAGCGGATCTCCCAGGTGGCCTCCCGGAGGCCGGAGGATTACAAAAGCCTCCTACAGGAACTCGGCCAGAAGAGGTTCGGCGAGCTCCCCCGTTACGCCCTCGTGGAAGCGGAGGGGCCCGAACACGAGAAGGTGTTCACGGTGGAGGTCTCCCTGGGCGGGGAACGGGCGGTGGGCCGGGGACGGAGCCTCAAGGAGGCCGAACAGGCCGCGGCGAAGAGGCTCTACCTGAGCCTCGAGGAGATCACCGATTGAGCGAGTCCTCGAGGCGCTCGCGTTCCAGGATCCTCTCCTGTTCCGCCACCGCCTCCAGGTGGGCCCGGTCCCCCGCGGGCCCCGCGCGGCGTCGGCAGAGCTCCTCCAGGAGCCCCGCGCGTCCGTAGATGATCAACGTGTCGCCGGCCCGGATCTCGGTCCACCCCCGGGGAGCGCCGATATAGGTGCCGTCCCGGCGGCGGATGCCCAAGACCAATACCCCCTCTTCGCGGAGCTTCAGGTCGGCCAGGGTCCGCCCGGCGAGCCAATCGTCCGGCCCCACCTCGTGTTCCACCACGCGGTAATCCCCGTGCAGATCGAGCAGGCTCGCGTAGTCGCGCACCTCGATGTGGGTCCACCGCCGCAGGGCCCAGCCGATGGCGCGGCCCACGTATCGGTCCACCAGCCTGCTGCGCGCCAGGCCCCACAACGCCCCCAGGCCGAGGACGAGGATCAGGAGACGCACCGCCGCCTCCCCGGGCCCGGCAGCGGTGAGGAAGGAGAGCACCAGCGAGGCGATGGCCGAGACGAATCCCGCGTTCCCCAGGAGCATCAACAGGAGGATGATCCGCCTCCGCACGGGGTGGCCCACCACGAGCTCGGCCTCGGAGGTGGTGAACCCCACGCCTGAAAAGGCGGAACGCGCCTGAAACCGCGCCACCTCCCGGGACAGCCCCGTGAGGGTGAGGGCCACCGTGGCCACTCGTGTCACCACCAGGGAGAGCACTACCACCACGAACAGGGAGATCAACGCCGCCATCCCCGCCTCCGACCCCCTTCCCGATCCCCCTCAGAGGTCGTAGAACTCGGACCTCCGATCGGCGAAGAGATCGTTATACCGGGTGATCCGCTTATCCCGGGCCTCCCCGGGCTCGATCTCCACCGCCCTTGCTTCCTCCCGGTCCCGCGGGGCCCGCGCCAGCACCGCGCCGTCGGGCGCCACGATCTGTGACCCCCCGGTGAAGCGGAGCACCTCCCCGGCGCGCGCCTCCTCCCCTATCCGGTTCGCCGTCAAGGTGAACACCCGGTTCTCCATGGCCCGCACCCGCATGGAAAGCTGCCCCATCCCCGGGAGCACCAGGTTCGCGGGATGACAGATGATCTGGGCCCCGCGCAGGGCGAGCGTCCGCGCCACTTCGGGGAAGAAATGATCGAAGCAGATCATCACCCCCACCGTGACGCCCCCGAGGTCCACCGGCTCCAACGGGAGATCCCCGGGATCGAACCACAGCTTTTCCTTCCCGAAGAGATGGAGTTTCCGATAGCGGGCGATGAATCCCCGGGGACCGACCACCACCGCGGCGTTGTAGACCTTGTCCCCCTCACGCTCGGCGAGGCCGGCCACGAGGTATACGCCCCGGTCGCGGGCGAACCCGAGGAGCGCCCGGGTGGTGTGCCCCCCGGGCACCGGCTCCCCGAGCTCTCGCAGCTCCTCCCGCGAGTCGAAGAGGTAGCCGGTGGCGAAGAGCTCGGGGAGGACCCAGAGGTCCGCGTCTTCCCCCTCCATAAGGGCGAACGCCCGCGCGAGATTACCCTTTACGTCGCCGAATCGCGGTTTAAACTGGACGTATCCCACTCGCATGACGTTACACGATACCCTAACCGGAGAGGACCCCACAAACGGGAGAGGAGGCGTCGATGAGGTTCGAAACTTGCGTGGGGAAAGGCAAATTGGTGCTCGTAAAGGGGGACATCACCGCGGAGGCGGTGGACGCCATCGTGAACTCGGCCAACCCCGAGCTCACCCCCGGAGGGGGCGTCTCCGGCGCCATCCACCGCCGGGGCGGCCCCCGCGTGACCGAGGAGGCGGCGCGGATCCGCCGGGAACGGGGGCGGCTGAAGACCGGCGAAGCGGTGATCACCACCGGCGGGGACCTCCCCGCAAAATGGGTCATCCACACCGTCGGCCCGGTATGGCACGGGGGCGAAAAGGGGGAACCCGAGCTCCTCGCCAAGGCCTACCGTTCCTGCCTTGAGCTAGCCCGGGAGCGGGGGCTGAGGACCATCGCGTTCCCCAGCATCTCCACCGGGGTCTACGGGTATCCCGTGGAGCGGGCGGCGGAGGTCGCGCTGCGTGCGGTCAAGGCCTTCCTGGAAGGGGAGCCGGAACCGGTGGAGGAGGTGCGGTTCGTGCTCTTTTTCGACGCCGATTTCACCGCCTACCGCGAGGCGTGGAACAGGATCGCGGGCGGGGACTAGACGGCGCGGAAGAGGAGGCAGGCGTTCTGGCCGCCGAAGCCGAACGAGTTAGAAAGGGAGACCCGAACCCGGGCGGGACGCGGGCTCCCGGGGACGTAATCCAGGTCACATTCGGGGTCACGGTCCCGCCACGTGACGGTGGCGGGGATCAGGCCCTCGAGCATGGGGAAGATGGCCGCCGCGGCCTCCACCGCCCCCGCAGCCCCCAGGAGGTGCCCGATCTGGGATTTGGTGGAGCTCACGGGGATGTCGTAGGCCCGATCGCCGAACAGGGCCTTTATGGCCCGCGTCTCCACCACGTCGTTGAGCAGGGTGGAGGTCCCGTGGGCGTTGATGTAGTCCACCTCGTCCGGCGAAAGTCCGGCGCTCCGCAGTGCCATTTCCATAGCACGCCGGGCCCCCGCCCCATCCTCGGGGGGAGCGGTGATGTGATACGCGTCGCAGCTCGCCCCGAACCCCACCAGCTCCGCGAGGGCCTCGCCGCCCCGGGCCAGGAGGTGCTCCTCCGACTCCAGCACGAGCACGCACGCGCCCTCGCCCATGACGAACCCGTCCCGCTTGGCGTCGAACGGACGGGAAGCGCGCGCGGGATCCGGACAACGTGAGAGGGCCCCCATCCGGTCGAATCCCGCGTAGACGAGCCGCAACATCACCGCCTCGGTCCCCCCCGCCAGGGCCCAATCGACCACCCCGCCGCGGATCCAGTGCCACGCGAGCCCGATGGCGTGCCCCCCGGAGGCACAAGCGGTGACGATGCCGGTGTTCGGCCCCCGGAGCCCGAACTCGATCCCCACCTCGGCGGCGGTGGCGTTGGGCATCATGGTGGGCACGAAGAAGGGGGAGACCCTGTCCGGCCCTCGGCTCTCCAGGGCGTGGAGGTTATCTATCATCGCCTCCACCGGCCCGATCCCCGTGCCCATGATCACGCCCCCGTCCGGGTCCCGGGAGGGCTCGAGCCGGGCCTCGCGGAGGGCGAGGTGGGCCGCGGCCAACGCGAACTGGGTCGCCCGCCCGAGGCGCCGCGCCTTTTTGGGGGAAATGAACTCCCGGGGATCGAAGTCCGCCACGGGGGCCCCAACCTTGCACCTTATCCCCGTGAGGTCGAGAAGATCGTCGACCCGGCGGATCGCGACCCTGGCCTCCTTCAAGCCCCGGAAAAACGCGTCCGTCCCGATCCCGAGGGGGCTTATAACCCCGATCCCCGTGACGAAGACCCTACGCATCGGGCTCCTCGACGTAATCGGCGAGCACGGTGACCCCTCCCGGTGAGACGCTCGCGATGCCGTTCCGCACCCGCAACAAGCGCTCTCCCGACGGCGTGCGGACGCGCACCGGGGCATCGACCAGGGCGAACACGGCCGGGGCATGGCGGGGGAGGACCCCCAGCCCGCCTTCGGGGGTGCGTATCGCCACGAACTCCGCCTCGGCGGAGAGAACGACCCGGTCGCAAGCGATGATCTCGCACTTCACGGCCCAACTTTAGCCCAGAACCCCCGTGCTCTCACCCCGGCCGCGCGAAGGGGGAGGGGATGGCGTGGCCCCTCCCCCCTTTCCCACGCCCCTGTCCAACCCCTCAGAACTTCAGCTCCAACGGGAGGGTGAGGTAATACCTCTGTGGCTCCTTGCCCAGGGGCGAGAAGATCCAGAGGTCGAGGTGGAACTGGTATGTCCCGCTGGGCAGATCTCGCGGGACCTTCCACGTCTCCCGGTGGATGTATTTGTTCGCGGGGAGCATGGTGTGGGTGTCAACCTGGAATTTGTCGACCAGATAGCCGTCCGCATCGGTGACGTATATCCAGCCGATGATCTGGTCGCTGCTGACGTGGAGGTTGCCGTCGTTGGTGATGAGGGCCTCGAGGATGACCGTGCGCGGATCGGTTTGGGACTGGTGGATCCGGATATTCTCGAACGTCAAATGCGGGGCCGCGTCCGGTCCCGGGCTCACCAGGAACAGCGACGCCACCTGGGTGGAGATGATGACCTGGGCCGCCCCGGTGATCAGCGGCTTCACCTTGAAGATGGCCGCCGCGTACCGGCCCCCGAAGGGATCGAGGTCCTCCGGCATGGCGAGGGTGTAGGAGAAGACGGCCGTCTTCCCCGGATCCACCTCCTGTTCCGCGGGCTCCACGGAGAGGATGTCGCGGCCGCTGTAGGGGTAACGGTCCAGCTCGGGTTCGAGGAAGATGGGCAACCCCTCCGGGGCCATGAACCCCAGGACCTTCACTTCCACGATCACCGGCTCGTCACCGGTGTTGGTGATGTAGATCTGATCCTGATATGTGGTCCCGGGGGGGAGCACTATCTCCGTGAGCATCGGGGAGAGCGAGATACCGGCCCCAAGCGCCCCCACGCTCACCCCGGCCGCCAGCATGATGGAGATGATCTTCCGCCGCATCTCACCTCACCTCCCCATCAGAAGGAGGGCACCGCCGTGAAGGTGATCTCCAGCTTCCCCTCCCCCGGCGGCACCGTGAAGTCCACCTTGAGCAGGTACTCCACGATGGTCGTCTCACCGGGCGTCAACCCATCCTCGTCCTTCAGGATCACCACTTGTCCTTTGGGGACAGTCCATTCCTCGATGGCCTTGCCAGTCCCCGGGGCCTTGGACCGCACGAAGAACTTCCCATGGGCGATGAGGTCGTAATCGCCGATGAGGAATTCCCCGAACTCGGCGATGATGGAATACTTCGCCGCGTTCGTGCGGACGATGATCTCCGTGCGCGCCGTGTCCTCGGGGTTCATGATGGGATCCACCTCGAACCGGATTTCCTCCCCGCTCGCGATCTCGATGATGATCTGGCCTCCCACCCGGGCCCGGACCTTCACGCCCGTCCCGCCCGTCGCGGCCAGCGCGATCGCGGACCCGCAACACGCCAGGGCGAGGGCGGCGAGCGTGAGGAACACCGCGATTCGCCTCATATCCCCTCACCTCCTAATAAATTATATGTGTTTCACACTTAAAAGGAGACCCCGCCGCCTAGAATTCAAGGTACGCCTCGACGTAGAGCTCGTCCACCCGTTCGTCATAGAGATAACAGCCGAGGGTCCACTCCACCTCGCCGAGGACCCCCTCGACCCACGCTTCCGCTTCCCACCCCTCGGTGTAGAGGCTGGCGTCCACGTTGAGATACACCTCCTCGGCCACGGCGTGTCTAGCCCTGAACCGCACCTCCCGGCTCAGCGTCCTGATCACCAACCTCCAATCCCGATCGAAGAAGAAAACCTCCGCTTTCTCGAGCCCGAACCCCGTCGCCTGGCCTAGGCGCCACCTCGCCCCCCACCCCCCGGTCTCGGACCAGCGGTAGGTGCTGCGCTCCTCGAGGGTCAGCTTCCACGGCACCACGTCCAGCGATAGGGTCAGCTCGTTGTCCCAACCGCCCCACGTCCACTCCCGGTAGAGCTCCAGATACAGGGGGGAGAGGTCCCTGAACCGCAGGTCGACCCGCCCCCAAGGCGTCGGGCCCTCGAACTCGGTGTACAGCTCCGGGGGGGCACCCTCCCCCTTAAAACGTAGCGTGAGCGCCCAATCCGCGGGAAGGGGGAACCCCATCTCCCATTCGTACGCACTCAGTGATAGGGGGTCTCGAAAGGTCAAGCGGCATGAGGCCTCGATCTCATCGCCTTCGTATGAGCCCTGTAACTCGAGGGAGAGCGGCTAGCCCGCGGAGAAGGCCCCCTTCAGCTTGAACGTCCAGGGGGGATCCCAGTAGCGCCCCTCGAGGTCTGCCTTGTCCAGCGTCGTCCCCGCGAACGTCGCCTTCCCCGAAAGCCTGTACGGACGGCGGTACCACCTGAGGCCGAACTGAAGCTCCGAAACGGCGCTGTCCTCGATCTTCAGCCTCGCGTACGTCCTTATGCCTTCCCAATAGAGCCGGAGATCGCAGATGGCCGAGAGGGAAACGGGGGTGGCCGGGGTCCAGGATAGGCCCGCCGCGAGGCTCCCCGCGAGCTCCTGCCCCCCGCCGACCACGGCGAGTCCCCCCAGGAGGACCAGCACCAATGGAGAACGCATCCCGGGGCAAGTAGATCCGGACACGATCCCCTCACAAAGGCAGGCCGTCTCCCAATGAGGGGGCAACCCGTCACCGGAAGAGGAGGCAACTTCCCCCCGCGACCGCGGCCTCAGAAGGGGAAGTCGAAGTGGGAGAGCCCGAGTTCCTCCTGGAGGAACTTTATATCGCGCTGCAGGTCCTCGTTGATCGGGATACCGCGCTCGTGGGCCCGCTTCGCCGCCAGATGGGCCTTCTCGCCCGCGGTATAGATCCGTTCGGCCCCGGGGGCCAATTCCGCCGCCCGCAGTCTCCGCAGGATCTCCCCCGCCGTGCGCCTGAACTCCTCCAGCGGCACGAAGCGTCCGATGTCGATGGCCAGGAAGAAGTGGCCGAGCTGGTGGGGGCGTAAATTTCCCTCCTCATCGAAGCCCGAGAGGTCCTTGAGGAAGGCACCGGACTGGAGCGCGGCGCACAGGATCTCCACCATCACCGCGAGGCCGTAGCCCTTGTGTCCCCCCATCTCCTCGCCGGCCCCACCCAGGGGGAGGAGGGCGTACTCTCCCGCCGGGATCCCTTTGAGGATGGCCTCGGTGTCGGTGGCGAGTTCCCCGGTGCAGGAGATGACCCAGCCGGCCGGGGTGGGCTTACCCAGCCGGGCCAACACCTCGATCTTCCCCCGCTGGGTGATGGAGGTGGCGGCATCGAAGCAGAACGGGAACTCCTCGTCGGTGGGGCACGCGAAGGCGATGGGGTTCGTGCCGAACATGGGCTCCACCGAGAAGGTGGGGGCCACCGAGGGGCGGGCGTTGGTGAAGGCCATCCCGATCATCCCCTCCTCCGCGGCCATGAGGGCGTAGTAGCCGGCGATGCCGAAGTGTGAGGAGTTGCGTGCCGCCACCGCCCCCATGCCGTACTCCCGGGCCTTCTCTATCGCGAGCTTCATGGACCTATAGCCGATCACGTGGCCCATCCCGTGGTGGCCGTCGACCACCGCGGTGGTCTGGGTCTCCCTCACGATCTCGAAGCGGGTGATCGGGGAGAGGATCCCCTGTTTGATCCGGTCGTAATACATCTTCAGGCGGTTGATCCCGTGGGAGGGGATCCCCCGGATGTCCGAAGTGATGAGGACATCGGCGCAGATCTTCGCGTCCTCCTCGGGGACGCCACATTTTAAGAACACCTGATACATGAACTCCCGCAGGGTCTCCACCGGCACGTGGACGACCTTCCCTTCCACCGTCACCCCCTTTCGCTGAGTTCCGCGTCGAGCGCGGGGAGCTCGGCGATGCTCTCGATCACGTGGTGGGGGTCCCAGGCCGAATCCCGGATATCAGCCCGGGAGCTGACGCCGGTCAGGGTGAGTACGGCGACGAGGCCGTTCTCCACCGCCATACGGATATCCGTCTCCAGGCGATCGCCCACCATGGCGCATTCCTCCGCCGGGACCCCCAACACCTCCAGGGCCGCCCGCACCATGTGCCGGGAGGGCTTGCCCAGGACGAGCTCCACCTTCCTCCCCGACGTGGCCTCCAGGGCGGCGATCACCCCGGCGGCATCCGGGATCTCCCCTCCCTCCACGGGGCAGGTACGGTCGGGGTTGGTGGCGATGAACCGGGCCCCCCGCACCAGGGCCTGGAACGCGATGTTGAGCTTCCTGTAATCGAATGTCCGATCGAAGGCGGCGATCACGTACTCGATCCTCTCCGGATCCTCGCAGAGCTCGAGCCCGGCGCGGCAAAGCTCGACCAGCAGGGGAAGCTCCCCGATGGCGAACACCCGCGCCCCGGGGGCCTCGCGGGCGAGGTACCGCGCGAGCACCAGGGAGGAATTGACCACCTCGCCCTCGGAGGTGGGGATCCCTAACCGGGTGAGCTTCTCCGCGTAATCCCGACGGGAGTACAGGGGCTTGTTGGACAGGAACACGATGCGGCGTCCCCGGGCCCTGAGCTCGGCGATGGCCTCCGCCGCCCCCGGGATCAGTCGGTCCCCTCGATACACGGTGCCGTCAAGGTCCAGCAGGTATCCGCGGATCCTTCTCGGGGACATCCGCCTCAGGGGACGACCTCCGTGCGCCGCAAGAGCCGCACAGCTATATCGGGGAAATCGGTGAAGACCCCGTCCACGTCGTAGGTGAAGAAGAAGGTCTCGAGCTCTTCCTCCAGGGACCCGTACTTTCGGGGCAGGGAGTCGGCGCGGAAGGTGTACGGATGGACGACCAAACCGAGCGCGTGGGCCCAGGCAACGTATTCGGGGTTCTTCTCGATGATGGACTTGTTGGGTCCGATCCCATCGGCGTAGCTGGCGATATCGGCGAGGCCTTCCCGGGTCCACATGCGCCAGTACGTGGGGCTGGCGCTCACCAGCTGTATCAGGGGGAGCTCCGTGTGGAATTCATCCCGCAGGCGTACAAGGGTCTCGGCTTCGAAACACTGGATGAAGATCTTCGCACCCGGGCCGCGGTAGCCGTACCGGTCCAGGACATCCATCAGGGCCGCGGCGATGTCGTAGCCCCGCTGCATGTGCCAGCTCGGCTTCTTCAGCTCGGGGTAGATGCCCACGTCCCTCCCCGTGCTCCTGTTGAGGCCCTGGATGAGTTCTATCATCTCGGCGAAGGTGGGGACCTCGAAACGCGACTTCCCCACCGGGAACCGGTTTGGGAAGTAGGGCCGTCCGTCGCGGCGGCAACGTTCGTGGACCGAGAGCCTCTTTATCTCCTCCAGCGTGAAGTCGATGGCGTACCAGTGGCCGTCGGGGCGGCGCCTGTCGGGGAAGAGCTCCTCCACGTTGGTGGTGTACTCGAGGTAGACGTCGTGGAGGCAGATGAGGACCCCGTCCTTGGTCATCACGAGATCCGGCTCGATGTAGTCCGCCCCCAGGGCGTAGGCGAACGCGTATGACTCCAGGGTGTGTTCGGGCAGGTATCCCGCCGCGCCCCGGTGGCCGATGACGATCTTTTCCGCCGCTGAGGACCAGAGCACGAACGCGAGGACGATCAAACACAACAGGCCGATGGATCTCCTCACTCTTCCTCTCCTTTCTCAAGGGCAGGGAGTCCCAAGGGCAACTCCATCAGGGGGTATCGATCGAGTCCGACCTCGGGGATACGCACCGGCGTGTCGCCGATGCCGTCGGGACCGGGTTCGTCTTGTCCCGATCCTGAATAACGGTCCTCGAGCCCGACCCCCGCCCAGAAGTTCCCGCCCCGGGGATAGGGGGCGAACCACCGGTTCTCACCGGAGCTGTCGTCGAACGCGGGGAGGGGGCAATCCAAGAAGGCGTTGTGGTAAAGCAGGTTACCGGACGAGGTATGGTACAGCCCCAGGCCCCGTTCGCATCCGGCCACGGCGTTTCGCGTGAGCACACAGGAATGTGAGTCCCACAGGTAAATCCCCCAGCCGCACTCTTGGACTAGATTCCCCGCCACGGTGAGCCCATTGCAGCTATCCAGGTAAATCCCGGCGCCACAGCCGAACGCCCTGTTGTCCTCGAGGACGCTGCCCCGGGCGCGCCAGAGGAAGAGCCCGTACTTCCGCGCGTCCCGGAAGAGGTTCCCCCGGATCAACAGGGACGGAGAGGCGTTACCCTGAATCCCGGTCCAGCAGCCGGAAAACTCGTTACGTATGAGCCTCGCCCCCGGGGATTCGTAGAGGAAGATGCCCGTGCCCAATCCCTCGAATCGACATCCCTGTACGGTCACACGCGAGGATCCCGCGATGGAGAGCCCCGTCCCGCGGGGGCCCCCACGGATGAGGCATCCCTCGATGACCACGTGGGCGTCGATACCTTTCAGGAGGATCCCGACGCCCTCTCCCGCGTCGATCTCCCAACCGGCGATGACGTACGGGTCGTCCGGCGTCCCCCGGCCCCCCACCACCCCGTTCTCAGGGGTGAGATCGGCATCGGAACGGATCGCGATCGGGGGGCGGGGCGCGAACCCCTGGGCCAGACATGCCGCGGAGAGAACCAGGAACGAGACCAGCGTGACCGCCGCGCGTTTGCCCGTCATCGGGGGACCTTCCCCGCGATGAGCCCGTCCATGGCGCGGATGAGCGCCTCCTCCCTTCCCCGGGGGATCAGGGAGGCGGCGGCGTAGTCGTGACAGGCGTCGATGGAACCCCCCACCTGCTTCGCCGCCTCGGGGAGGAGCCAGGCCAACCCGGGCATCTCCCCGGCCACGATCCTCTCCTCCAACGGGCTCGGGACCCGCATGGAGACCTTCACCAGGTCCCACTCGAACCGCCCTAGGCCGGGGATCTCCGTGGGCATGTCCTGGAAGCCGGCGATGTACTTGTCGGGATCAAGGAAGTCCGCGTCGCGGATCTCCATGCAGAACTCGCCCACGATCTTCACCCCCATGGGAGCGAACCCGTCCCCCACGGAGAACCACTGGACGTGTTCCGTCTTCCGCAACGCCCCTTCCCGGAGGCGCTTCACCATGAACCCAAATCGCTCCCGCTTCAGGCCCTCGAGCTCCCGGAGCTTCTCCTCGAACCCCGGGGAGAGGCCCTCGCGCAACGCCCGCACGGCGATGTCCGGGCCGCCCATGGCGTAACCCGCCGCCCCCAGGGTGGTGAGGGATTTCGCGAACCCCTTCAGGGGGATCTCCGCGTCGAATTTCTTCAGGGTGTACGACTCGCGGCCATCAGCTTCCTCGACCCCCACTTCCCCGCGCGCCCGGGCCTCCTCCAGGGCCTCCCGGTTCTCCCCCACCAGCTTCCCCCCGCGTTCGTGGGAGTCCCCGATGGCCCCCACCACCCCCAGGTACGCGAGGTCCCGGTTGCCGGGGTCGAGGACCTGGGCCGCGAGCCACGCGGCGGTGGCCGCAGAGATCTCCCGTTCGCCCGAGAGCCCGAAGAGCTCCGTGGAGAGGACGAACACCGTGGGATCGTCGGTCTCCTCCGCGAGATGGTGATCCACGATCAGGGTGAGGGAGCGCCCCCTGTTGACCTCGGCGATCATGGGCGCGGCGCGGGCGCCGAGGTCCACGTAGATAATGGGCGTTCCGGCGTATAGGTCGTGGATCCGTTGGTTTATCGGGGGATGGACCCGCTCCAGGGGGATCCTTCGGATCCCGATGCCCGCGCGGGAGAGGGCCACCTCGAGCACCGTCGCCGATGAGAGGCCATCGGCGTCGTTGTGGTGGACGAGGATGACCTCCTTGCTCCGCCGCTTCTTCAGTTCACCGAGGGCTTCCCGCAGCGCCGCGAGGTATTCGGCCTTCCCCATCCCTCAGCCCTCCACCGCCAGCATCTCGATCACGGAATCGAAGACGAAGTCCGGCTCGATCCCCAACGATCTCAGCTTCTCCTCGGTCATGGCACCGCTCCGCACGAACACCGTGGTCATCCCCATCCTCTTCCCCGCCAGCATGTCGGTGTCCATATCGCCCACGAAGGCACATTCCGACGCCGGGAGCCCCAACCGGGCCAGGGCGATCTCCACGATATGGGTGGAGGGCTTCCCGATGATGGCGTCGGGTTCCCGATCCAACATGTAGGAGAGGGCCCCGATCACCGCCCCGGTGCCCGGGATCACCCCGTCCCTGGCGGGGAAGATACGGTCGGGGTTGGTGGCGATGAATTTGGCCCCGGCGTGATACAGGGCCCGCAGGGCGCCGGTGATCCGATGGACATTGTCCTCGCGGATCCTCCCCGTCCCGTCGAACGCCGAGCCAACCACCACGTACTCGGCGGCGAAGGGATCCTCCACGAGCTCGAGACCGGCGAGCTCGAGTTCCCGCCTCAGACCGGGTGCGCCCACCACGTACACCTTGGCCCCCGGCTTCTCCTTGGCCACGTACTGCGCGGTGGCATAGGTGGCGAGGACCAGGTCATCCTCGACCACGGGGATCCCCAGCCTCTCGAACTTGGCGAGGTAGTCCTCCCGGGACTTGGTGGAGTTGTTGGACAGGAACACCACCTTCTTCCCACCGCGTCGCAGCCGCTCGATGGCTTCGGCGGCCCGGGGGATCGGGTCCTCCCCCCGGCACAGGACCCCGTCCACGTCGAAGATGAACCCACGGCATCCGACCAGGGGATGATCCGGCCGTATCCCCCTGAGGCGTTCCAACGCTCCGTCATCGGGGTAGTAGAGAACCACGATCCACCTCCCGTTTCCGTCCCAGGAACTCGAGGAGCTCCTCGAACTCATCGGTCACGACCCCGTCCACCCCCATCTCCCGGAAGATCTCCCAGAGGTCCCGCCGGTTCACGATCCAGGGGTAAACGGCGATCCCCCGACGATGGGCCTCCTCCACCAGGCGGGGCGTGGTCTGGGCCCAGTGGGGAAGGATGACGGCGGGGGAGAGCCGGTCCACCTCATCCCAGAGGTTCAGCCACTCGCCGGCACAGATCATCCCCACCCGGACCTCGGAGCGGAGCTCCTTGAACCGCAGGAGCGACAGATGGTCGAACGAGATGAGCGTCACCCAGGGGATGGCCCCCTCCGCGTT
>JAADIW010000055.1 GCA_013151115.1 Caldisericota bacterium | reverse complement strand
ATGGCGTTCAGGTGGCGCACGTTCTGGGGGGTGCCGAGGTCGTGGTATTTCCTGAAGAGCTCGGAGCGAACGGCGCGCTCGTGGAGCTCGCGGTAGAGGCGGCCATAGCCCGGTGGATCGGCCACGGGGACGCGGCCCTTCCCGGCGATCACCACGGCCTTCAGGTGCTTGGACCCGAACACCGCCCCCAGGCCCAGGCGGCCGAAGTGCCGGTAGCTCTCGGCCACCACGTTGGCGTAGGTCACCAGGTTCTCCCCCGCCACCCCGATCCGGAGGATCGACCGGGTCCCCGCGCCGCCCTCCCGCTCGCGGATGATGCGCCCCACGGTGAACGACGAGGACAGGCCCCAGAGGGCCCGGGCGTCCCGGAAGCGAACCCCCTCGCCATCGATCACGACATAAACGGGTACATCGCTCTTCCCCGTGATGACCACCGCGCCGTACCCCGCGAGCCTGAGGGCCACCGCCGAGCGCCCGCCGCAGTGGGATTCGCCCAGGTTACCGGTGTGGGGGGACTTGAACACGGCCACCGTCTTCGACGCCAGGGGGAAGAGGCCGCTCAGGGGACCCACCGCGAGGATCACCGGGTTACCCGGGGCCAGGGGATCGACCCCCTCCGGACAGAGTTCGTGCAACAACTCGATCGCGACCCCGATCCCCCCGAGCCGTTTTCGGAAAAGCTCGGCCCGCTCCTCTACCCAGTACCGGTGGGAGGAGAGGTCGATGAACAGGACCCGGCCCAGGTATCTATCCCCCGGGGACCTCCGCGAACGCGATCACGCCGTGGGGGCAGAAGCCGGCACAGAGGCCGCAGTGCCGGCAGATCACGGGCTTCCCCCGCTCCGCATCCCAGAACACCGCCCCGATGGGGCATGCCCGGACGCACATCCCGCAGCCGATGCACCGCTCGAGGTCCACCCGCACCCCCACCTCCGCCTTCGCGATCGCGCCCACCGGGCAGGCGGCGAGGCACGGGGGATCCTCGCAGGCGCGGCAGACGATCACCACGAACCCCCGCTCCATCCCGCCCACCGACCGCACCGCGATGGCCGAGCGCGCGAGGCCCCCCTCCCCGAAGCGCCGCGCGCACGCGAACGCGCACAGGAGGCAGTCCACGCACCGATCGACGTCCACCACCGAGAGCCGCTTCGCCATCGTGTCCCACTCTACCGCCGCGCCGAAGCGGGGACAAACCCCGCCATCCATCGTCACCGATCCGTCCGGCTCCCGCGGCCGGTTGTGGCCACGCCGTTGGCCGATAATCATCCATCACCTGAATGATCATCGTTCAGCAAATAAATGGATTTACAGAACCCGGTGGCTGGAGGCCCGGCTGGCCGAGGCGGTACGCCCCCATCCGGTCACGGTCCTCACCGGAGCGAGGCCGGGGGGCAAATCCACCCTTCTCAGGCACGCGGGGCCCGTAGCGGGCTGGCGTTACCTCTCGCTCGACGACCCGGGCGTCCCGGCGCTGGCCGAAGAGGCCCCCGATGGGCTGTGGGCGGGGGCCGAGGTGGATTTCGCGGTGGGATGGGGGCGATCCCTCGTGGCCTTCGAGGTGAAACTCGGGAAGACTGTTCACTACGCCGATGCAAAGGCGCTCCGCCTCTTCCTATCCGGGTATCCGGGGTGTCGCGCCGGGATCCTCATCTACTGCGGCGACGAAGTCCTGCGGCTGGGTCGGAGGATCGCCGCGCTCCCTTGGCGGCTCCTGGCGGGCCTACAGGGGCCGTGGTGTTCAACCCAGGAGCTCGCGGATGAGGGAGAGCCAATCGCGCAGTAACCGCGTGATGAGGAAGTTCTCCCTCACGTGTTCCCGTCCACGCGTGCCCAGTTCCCGGCGCAGGTCCTCGTCCCGCAGGAGCTCCAGGACCCGCCCCGCCGCGGCGTCGTAGTCACCGGGGGCCACGAGGAACCCCGTCTCGCCGTCGCGTACCTGGAGCGGTATCCCCCCCACGGCGGTCGCCACCACCGGCGTCCCCTTCCACAGCGCCTCGGAGACGGTGAGGCCGAACCCCTCCCGGGTGGAGAGCTGCACCACGGCCGCCGCCGCCCGCTGGAGGGCGTTCACCAGGAGCTCGTCGGTCTCGGTGATGAGGTGGACATCCGGGAGCGCCGCGGCCCGCTCCCTCACCCGGGCGAAGATCTCGGGCCCCTCGGGGTCGTCACCCGCCATGTTCCCCAACATCACCAGCCGGGCGTCGGCCTCATCGCGGAGCCGGCGGTAGACCTCCAGCACCCCCAGGGGATCCTTCCACTTGTCGAACCGGGAGACCTGTACGATCAGGGGCTTGTCCGTGGGCACCCCATATTGGGCGAGCTTCTCCTCCACCTCGGCCGGGGAGAGCTCGCGGTTGATATCGGACAGGGGATCGATGGCGGGGGGGACGATGAACGTCTCCGTGGGGAGGTCCTCCTTGCGGAACGCCTCCGAGGAAACCACCACGGCGTCGTAGCGCAGGATGTAGGGCCTGAGCAGGTCCCAAGCGCGTTCCTCCGGCGCGGAGAGGTCGATGTGGCACCGCCACACCCAGGGCTCCCGCTTCTCCCGGAAGCTGATCGTGGGGAGGGGCTGGGGATCGTGGATGACCACGAGGTCGTGGTCGAACGGGGCGTAGCGGGCGAAGAACTCGTTGACCCGGAAGTAGGCGTCGAGCTCGTCCTCGGCGGGGAAGACCTCCTCCCCCTGCAAGGCGTTGTGGAACTTCTTCGTGGCCGAGAAGAGCTTGGGCTCGCCGAAGAGCACGGTCCAATCGGCGTCCAGACCCACCTCGTTCATCAGGGGCACGAGGCTCCGCAGCATCCCCGCCACGCCGCCGCCGTGGTAGGTCGAGTTCACGTGCAACACCCGCAGGCCCTGCAGGCCCCGGGCCAGGGACACGATCTCGGCGATCGCCTCCGCACCGGCATGCGTTATGTAGCGTTCGATCATTGCACCTCCTCGGGTCTCCCGGGTTCGACGTCGTCCCTATTTGACCGCGCCGCCGATCAGGCCGCGCACGAAGTAGCGCTGCAGGAAGACGAAGACCAGCAATGGTACCAGCATCGTGATCAACGCCCCAGCGCTCAGGAGGCCCCAGTCCACGTGGTACTGGCCGCGGAGCAGGGGGATACGCTGGGTGAGCACCATCCTATTGGGATCGAAGATGAGGATCAAGGCGAGGAAGAAATCGTTCCAGACCCAGGTGAACTGGAGGACCATCACCGAGGCCAGGGCGGGGAGCATCAGGGGGAATATCACGTACATGAAGGTCTTCCAGCGCCCGGCCCCGTCTATCCGGGCCGCTTCCTCGAGCTCCACCGGCAGGGTCTCGATGTAGCCGCGCAGGAAGAACACGATCCACGGGAGCCCCCAGGCGCTGTGGGCCAACACCAGCCCGGTGAGGCTGTTGAGGAGCCCCAGGGCGTGCATCTCCCGGAAGAGGGGCCACGCGATCATCTGTTGCGGCAGGGCGAGGAGCAGGCCGATCATCATGAGGAGCGGTCCCCGCCCGGGGAAGCGCAGCCGGCCCAGCCCGTAGGCCATCAGCGAGGCCACGAACGTGGGGAGGAGGGTGGCCCCGATGGCCACCTGGACGGTTCCGCAGGCCGATGCCCAGGGCGGCCGTGGGGTGTGTCCAGGCGTTCACGAAGTTCGTGATGGAGAAGTGGAACGGCGGGTACCACCACCCGTAGAGGACCTCCCGCGACGGCCGCAGGGCGGTCATCACGATCCCGATGAAGGGGAGGGCCCAGATGGCCGCGACGGTGATGGCGATCGCCTTCGCCAGGATGTTCCGTTTCCGCACCGTTACCTCCTGAGCCGCCGCCGGGCGAACCAATAGCCCACCGGGAGGCTGAACAGGGTGATGAGGGTGGCGATGGCCGAGGCCCGGTAGGGGTCGAGCTCCCGGAACGCGGAGAAGTACATCTCCAGCGCGAGCACGTTGGACGCCCCGCCGGGGCCGCCCATGGTGGCCACGTACACGATGTCGAAGATCTTCAGCTCCCACAGGAAGGTCATCGCCGCCACCACCAAGGTCACCGGCCGCAGGAGCGGCAGGGTGATGTAGCGGAACTGGGCCAGCTCGGAGGCCCCGTCGATCTGGGCGGCCTCGTAGAGCTCCCGGTCTATCGTGGAGAGCCCGGCGGAGTGGAGCACCATGGAAAAGCCGGTCCAGAGCCAGATCGATCCGATGACCAGCGCCAGGAGGGCCGTCTCGGGGTACGCGGTCCACCCCGCCGACCACGGGACCGGGGCCCCCAGGGCCCCGAGGATCTGGGGAGCCATGCCGGCGTGCTTATCGAACAGGAACCGGATGATGACCCCGCCGACGATGAGGGGCGTCACGATCCCCAGGTAGATCGCGCCCCGGGCGATCCCCACCCACCAGCTCCGGATCTTGGAGAAGACCACGGCGAGGATCAGCCCCAGGCCCACGGTGAACGGGAGGTGGATCACGATCCACACCAGGTTGTGGAGCAACGCCCCCCACGGCGGCTCCCGCCGCAGGAACCGCACCAGGTCCACGATCTCCCGGTCGCCGAAGAGGCGGGCGAAGTTCCGCACCCCCGCGAAGCCCTCGGCGTCGAAGAGGCTGAACCACAGGGTCCGGATGGAGGGCCAAATGACGAAGAAACCGATCAGAACGAGACCGATGGCGAGGAAGCCGAGGGCGGCGACCCACTCCTCCCTCCGCCGGGACGATCGCCAAAAAAGGAGGGGAAGCCCCCTCCGGGACTTCCCCTCCCCCTTGCCCCTCGGTTCAGCCCTTGGGGAACTTCTCATCGAGGACGCGGAGCACGTCGTCCAAGGCCCCGGGCTTCACCCACAGGAGCTTGAGCTGGTCCCAGAAGGCCGCCTGCCACTCGCCGCCGATGGTGTCGTCCATGTCGGAGACGAGGGTGAAGCCCTCCAGGGCCTTCATCAGCGCCCGCTCGGCGGGCGGATAGGCCGTGGGGGAGACGTCGGCGCGCACCACGAGCTTGCCGCCGCCGGCGGCCCGCAGCTCCTGGCCCTCCTTGCTCATGAGGAACGCGGCGAGCTTCTTGGCGGCCTCGAGGTTCTTGGAGTACTTGGGCACGAAGAAGATGTCGGGCCCGCCGGTAACGGCCTTGGCGCCGGGGAGGGCGAAGACGCCGAGGTCGGACGGGTCATCGACCATGCCCGTGATCCAGTTGCCCATGAAGTAGATCCCGTACTTCCCCTCCCACCAGAGGTCGAGGGCGCTGGTCCACTCGATGGGCTCGGAGGCGTAATCGAGGTAGGGGATGAGGTAGTTCTCGAACACGGCGCGCACCTCGGGGGACTCCCACTTGATCGTGCCGTCGATGAGGCCGAGGAAGGTGTTCACGCCGCCGTAGGCGAGGATGAAGTGCTCGGTGGTGTCCGACAGGGGCCAGCCCACCCCGTCGCCGGAGGCGGCGGCGTCCTCGATCCCCGGGATCGCCTTGATCCGCTTGAGCAACGAGATGAAGTCGGGCCAGGAGGTGGGCGGCTTGAGCCCGTGCTCGGCGAAGAAGGACTTCCGATACCAGAAGCCCGGCTTGACGAACACCACGTACGGGACGCCCACGGTGCGTCCGTCGACCACCAGCGGGCTGACGTAGGCGAACGGGACGTCGGCGATCACGTCGCTGAGGTCGGCCATGTGGTCGGCGAACTTCGCGATCCACCAGCCCCACATGAAGATCACGTCGCCGGGGGCCATCCCCGCGCCGAACTGGGCCGGGAGGACCTTGCTCAGGTCCTCGGCGCGCATCGTCCGGTACTCGTAGTCGATCCCCGTCTTCGCCTTGAACGCGTCGAGCACGGCGACGAACGGATCGGCCTCGGCGCCGGACCAGGGCCCGATCACGACGAGCTTCTCCGCCCACGCCCCGACGAACAGGACCGAAACTCCCAATACGACGCCCAACACACGCCACCAACTACGCATAGACGATCCCTCCTTTTTAAGTTTTTCTCCCAGAATGTGGGAGCGACACGGACGGCTTCTCGCCGGCTACCACCTCCCCCGCGAGGAGCTGTTCGGGGTGGTCGAAGAG
>JAADIW010000062.1 GCA_013151115.1 Caldisericota bacterium | reverse complement strand
GATCTGGACAAGGCCCGTGAGCTCCTGCGCCAGGCCTGCTATTCCGAGGACAACAAGCTCAAGGTGAACCTGTGGTACACCCCCAAGCACTACGGCACCACCGAAGCCGATGTCGCCGCGGTCCTCAAGCAGTCCATCGAGGAGACCGGCCTGGTCGAGGTCACCATCCAGTCGCTGGAGTGGGGCGCTTACGTGGAGCGCATGTCCCAGGGCGGCTTCGACATGTTCCTGCTCGGGTGGTACCCCGACTACCTCGAGGCCTCCAACTTCCTCGATCCGTGGCTCACCGGGGCGCCAGAGGGCCTGGGCACCTACTTCAACCACCACCCCAACTATCCCGCATATAAGCGCATCATGGAGCTCGCCCTCTCCACCGTGGACGACGAGCGCGCCGCCAAGCTCTACCAGGCCTTCCAGATCCTCTCCGCCTACGATGTCCCGTGGATCCCGCTCTGGGCCAACCTGCAACAGGCGTACGTCGTGGCCAAGAAGAACGTGAAGGGGTTGGTCCTCGACCTCACCATGGAGCTCCACCTCGACCTCCTGTACAAGGAATAGGCCGCATCGCCGGAACTGACGCCAAGGGGGCCGGGTACCCGGCCCCCTTTTTATTCGGGGACCCCGGACAAGGTTCCTTTTCTCCCCTCGTCGCCCCTGGGGTACACTAGGGGCGGCAACCCTACGGAGAGTTCATAGGAGGGCTAATGGCCACCATAGAGGAGATTTGGGCTAGGGAGATTCTGGATTCACGCGGCAACCCCACCGTGGAGGTGGAGGTCACCCTGGAGGACGGGACCCGGGCCCGCGCCGCCGTGCCGTCCGGCGCATCCACCGGCACCCATGAGGCCCTGGAGCTCAGGGATGGCGGCAAGCGGTACATGGGAAAGGGTGTTCAGCGCGCCGTCCGCAATGTCAACGAGATCATCGCCCCCGAGATCGTGGGGATGGACCCCCTCCTCCAGGAGGAGATAGACCAGGTGTTGCTCGAGCTCGACGGCACGGAGAACAAATCCCGCCTCGGGGCGAACGCCATCCTCGGGGTCTCGTTAGCGGTGGCCCACGCGGCCGCGGCCCATCTCGGCCTGCCGTTGTTCCGCTACGTCTCCGGGATCCGCGCCGGCAGGATGCCCATCCCCCTGATGAACGTGATCAACGGGGGTGCCCACGCCGATAACAACCTCCGTATCCAGGAATTCATGATCGTCCCCGTCGGCGGCGACACCTTCGCCGAGCGGTTGCGTTACGGGGCCGAGGTCTTCCACACGCTGAAGGCGCTTCTCAAGGCCGAGGGACATTCGGTGGCCGTGGGTGACGAGGGGGGATTCGCCCCGGACCTCCTCAACGACGAGGAGGCCATCAGGTTCCTCGTGCGGGCCATCGAGGAGGCCGGGTACGAACCCGGGGTCGACGTGGCCTTGGCCCTGGACTGTGCCGCCACCGAGTTCTTCGATGAGGGGACGCAGCGGTACCGGCTGAGCGGCGAACTCACCGCCGACGAGCTCATCGACCTCTACGAGGAATGGGTGGGACGGTA
Organism: Caldisericota bacterium; assembly: GCA_013151115.1. Taxonomy (GTDB): domain Bacteria; phylum Bipolaricaulota; class Bipolaricaulia; order Bipolaricaulales; family Bipolaricaulaceae; genus UBA3571. The sequence continues at coordinate 5,633 of JAADIW010000062.1, read as the reverse complement.
TCCCATCCTGTCCATCGAGGATGGCCTCGCCGAGGAGGACTGGGAGGGCTGGGAGAAGCTCACCCGCCGGCTCGGCGAGAAGGTCCAGCTCGTGGGCGACGACCTGTTCGTGACCAACCCCCGGCGGCTCCGCCGGGGGATCGAGCACGGCGTGGCGAACTCGATCCTCATCAAACTCAACCAGATCGGGACCGTGACCGAGACCCTGGAGACGGTGGAACTCGCCCACCGCGCCGGCTACACCGCCGTCATCTCCCACCGCTCCGGCGAGACGGAGGACGTCTCCATCGCCCACTTCGCCGTGGGCACCGCCTGCGGGCAGATAAAGACCGGCTCCCTATCCCGCTCGGAACGGGTGGCGAAGTACAACGAGCTCCTGCGCATAGAGGAGGAGTACGAGCCACCGCTCGCCCGATGGCCGCGGCCCCTGGCGGGGAGGTGAGGGTCCGTTGGCCCGGGGGGCCGCGCTGGCGTTGGTGGTCTTCGCCATCGTCGGCGGGCTCCTCTGGCTCTACCTGACGAAGGCGTTCACCATCCGCGATTTGGGCCGGGAGGTCGCGGAGCTCGAGGCACGCAAGGCGAAACTCCTCGCCGAGCTGGAGAGGCTCTCCTACTTCCTCGCCCACGCGAACGACCGTGAGATGTTGGAGTTACAGGCCCGGGAGAGGCTCCTGTATGGGTACCCGGGCGAGGTCCTCATACTGTTCGGGGAGTAGCCATGGGTTTCGTGCATTTGCACGTTCACTCGGAGTACTCCCTCCTCGATTCCATGTGCCGCGTGCGGGATCTCATCTCCCGGGCGGTCGAGCTCGGGATGCCCGCCATCGCCCTCACCGACCACGGGGTCCTATCCGGAGCGGTGAAGTTCTACCAGGAAGCGAGGGACGCGGGGGTAAAGCCGATCCTCGGGTGTGAGTTGTACGTCGCCCCCGGTCCGAGATTCGAGCGCCAGCCGGGCAAGGGTGAGAAGTTCTATCACCTCGTGGCCCTGGCCGAGGACCTGCGGGGTTGGAAGAACCTGGTGAAGCTCGTCAACCGGGCCCACCTCGAGGGCTTCTACTACAAGCCCCGGGTGGACTACGAGTTGTTGGAGCGTTTCTCCGCGGGCCTCGTGGTCCTCTCGGCCTGTGAGTCGGGAGAAGTCCAGAAGAGGCTCCTCGCCGGCGACGGGCGGGGCGCCCTCGAGGCCGCGGGGAGGCTGGCGGAGATCTTCAAGGGCCGCTTCTACATCGAGCTGCAGGACCACGGCCTCGAACGGAACCACGACCTCATAAGGGCCCAGCTGGAACTCGCGCGCCGGTTGGGGCTCCCCGTGGTCGCCACCGCCGATGTCCATTACATGCGCGCCGACGACCGCGACGCCCACCGGGTCCTCATCAACATACAGGGGGGGAAGAAGTTGTCCGGCGAGGATGCCCGCTCCTTCGACGGCGAGGACTACCACTTCCTGGCGCCCGAGGAGATGGCCCGCAAGTTCGCCGAGGTCCCCGAGGCCCTGACGAACACCCTGGAGATCGCGGAACGCTGTGATGTAGAGCTCCCCCTGGGGGAGAGGCTCCTCCCCCATTTCCCCGTGCCCGAGGGCTTCTCCTCCCCCCAGGAGTACCTGGAACACCTGGCGTGGGAAGGGGCCCGGGAGCGGTTCGGGGACCCCCTTCCCCCCGAGGTGGAGGAGCGGCTGCGGTACGAGCTCTCCGTGATCGGGAAGATGGACCTCGCCTCCTACTTCCTCATCGTCCAGGACTTCGTGCGCTACGCCCGGGAGGAGGGGATCCCCGTGGGGCCCGGGCGGGGCTCGGCGGCGGGGTCACTGGTCACCTACTGTCTCGGGATCACCCAGGTGGACCCCTTGAAGTACGGGCTGCTGTTCGAGCGGTTCCTCAACCCGTCCCGGATATCCCTCCCCGACATCGATATGGACTTCTGTATCCGCGGCCGGGACAGGGTCATCGGGTACGTGGCCGACCGCTACGGGCGGGATCACCTGGCCCAGATCGGTACGTTCGACCGCATGGCCTCGCGGTCGGTGGTGCGGGATGTGGCCCGGGTGATGGGCCTTCCCTACGAGAAGGCCGATATCCCGTTCGGAAGGCCCCTGGCTTACGCGCTGGAGCACGTGCCCCAACTGAAGGAGATGGTCGAGGCGGACGCGGAGGTGGCCCGGTTGTTCGAGATCGCGCTCAAGCTCGAGGGATTGCTCCGCAACGCGTCCACCCACGCCGCCGGGGTGGTGATCGCCCCCGAGCCCCTGGAGGAGTTCGTGCCGCTCCTCCACCTCTCCGACGGGGAGTTCGTGACACAATTCGACATGCACGACCTCGAGGCCTTGGGGCTTCTGAAGATGGACTTCCTGGGCCTGCGGAACCTCACCATCCTCTACGATACCCGGCGCCTCATCGCCGAGCGAACCGGCGAGGAGATCGACCTCGGGGCCATCCCCCTGGATGATGAGGCCACCTACGCCCTCATCCGGGAGGGCAGGACGAACGGGGTGTTCCAGCTCGAATCGGCGGGGATGAAGGCGCTGGTGCGACGGCTGGCCCCCACCGAGTTCCGGGAGCTCATCGCCATCCTCGCCCTGTACCGGCCCGGACCGCTGGAATCGGGGATGGTGGACGACTACATCGAGCGGAAACACGGACGCCAACCGGTGACCTACCCCCATCCCTCGCTGGAGGAGATCCTCCGGGAGACCTACGGACTCCCCATCTACCAGGACCAGGTGATGCTCATGGCCCAGAAGCTCGCGGGCTTTTCCCTGGCGGAGGCCGACATCCTCCGGAAGGCCATGGGCAAGAAGAAGCCCGAGGTCATGGCCGAGATGCGGGAGAAGTTCGTGGAGGGGTGCATCCGCAACGGCCTCTCCCCGGAGGAGGCGGAGAAGCTCTTCGCCGACATCGAGAAGTTCTCCAGCTACGCGTTCGCCAAGGCCCACGCCGCCGCCTACGCCCACATCACTTACTGGACCGCTTACTTCAAGGCCCACTACCCCACTTACTTCATGGCGGCCCTGCTCTCCTCGGTCCAGGACAACTTGGACAAGGTGGCGGCGTACATCCGGGAGTGCCGGGAGATGGGGATCGAGGTGCTCCCCCCGGACATAAACGAGTCTGACGTGGACTTCACCCCGGTGGGGGACAAGGTGATCCGGTTCGGCCTCGGGGCGATAAAGCATGTGGGCCGGGCGGCGGTGGAGGCGATCCTGGCGGTCCGGGGGGATGGGTTCCGGGACTTCTTCGACTTCTTCCGCCGGATAGATCCCGAGCGGGTCAACCGTGACACGGTGGAAGCCCTGATCAAGGCCGGGGCCATGGATCGGTTCGGCCCGCGTAAGGGGCTCCTGGCGCTGGTGGACGAGGGGCTACAGTTGGCACAGCGGGCCAAGCGGGAACGCCTCTCCGGGCAACGCTCGTTCTTCGACGGGGAGGACCTCCTCCCCGCGCCCAAGCTCCCCGCGGACGAATTCCCGCCCCGGGTCCTACTCGCGTTCGAACGGGAATACCTGGGCCTCTTCATCTCCGGCCATCCCCTGGACGCGTACGAAGAGCGGCTCTCCGGGCTCGGCGTCGTGCCCCTCGCCCAAGCCGGATCCCAGCGGGGGAGGTTCACGGTGGCCGGGTTCGTGAAGGAGGTCTCCGTCAAAGCGACCCGGAACGGGGGCAGGATGGCGTTCCTGGTCCTCGAGGACAGGACGGGCGAGGCGGAACTCGTGGTCTTCCCCGGGGTCTACGAGAAGGCGCCGGGATGGTTTTCCCGCGGTAATTTACTTATACTCAAAGTACGTTGGGGAAAGCGCAACGGGAACGGGGGTCGGAGCCTCGTGGTGGATGAAGTACAGCTCCTCGGCGGCGAGGAGTACGAGATGACCGTGTCCGAGGTAATGGTGGAGATACCGCTCTCGCTCCTGGATGAGGCGTTCCTGGAACGCTTCGTCCGGGTGCTCGCTGAGCACCCGGGACAGGTGCCGCTTATCGTGGTCCTCTTCGAAGACGGACGCTCCATGCGGGTGGAAGCGGGGGAGCGATACCGGGTGAGCCCTTCTGAGGAGCTGTCCGCGGCGCTACAGGCCCTCGGCCCCGGCATCAGGGTGAGAACGTGAGGTTTCCCGCGTGGGCGAAACTGCTCCTCCCCGGCCTGCGGATAAAACGTTGGGCCCTCCTCACGCTCGCCTCCATGGGGGCGCTGAGCTTCGGGATCCTCTGCTTCCTGGGGGAGAACGGGATACGATGGATCTATCGGGCCTTCCTGTTCCACATCTTCGACCGCCCGGTCATCGGGGCGATCTTCGCCATCCTCGGCGTCTCCGGGATGGCGTACGGGATGCACCGCCTCGTGCGCTCCATCCTCCTCGCCCTTCACCCCCGCAAGGCAGGATCCCTCGCCGAAGCCCTGTACGAGGCGCGTATCCTCAAGCAGGCCCCGCGGGTGGTGGCCGTGGGCGGGGGGACGGGGCTGCCCACGGTGCTCCGGGGGCTCAAACACTACACCGCCAACATCACCGCCGTGGTCACGATGATGGACTCCGGCGGTTCCTCGGGGCGGCTCCGGGCCGAGCTGGACGTCCTACCCCCCGGCGATGTGCGTAACTGCCTCCTGGCGCTGGCCGAGGACGAAGACCGGCTGGCGCGGTTCCTCCAATACCGATTCGCCGATGGCGAAGGACTGAAGGGGCACTCGCTGGGGAACCTGTTGCTGGCGGGACTGGAACAATCGCTGGGGAGCTTCGATCTCGCGGTGGAGGAGGCGAGCCGGCTCCTTTCGGTACGGGGCGAAGTGCTCCCCGCCACCCTGGAGCGGGTGCAGCTCGTGGGGGTGATGGAGGACGGGGACGAGGTGGTGGGGGAGGAGGCGCTCGCCGAGGATCCCCGGCGGGTGGTGCGGGTGCGCCTCTCACGCCCGGCCGGGGCCTATCCCCCGGTCGTGGAGGCCATCGGGGAGGCTGACCTCATCGTCCTCGGGCCGGGAAGCCTGTTCACCAGCATCGTCCCCAACCTCCTCGTCGACGGGATCGCCGAGGCCATAGAGGCGGCGGACGCCGAGAAGTTGGTGGTGATGAACCTCATGACCCAGCCCGGGGAGACCGCGGGTTTCTCCGCCTCCGATCACCTGAGGGTGCTCTCCGAGTACATAGATCTGGGGACGTTCCACGCGGTGGTGGTGAACACCCAGCCCCCGCCCCCGGAGGTCCTGGCCAGGTACCGTGAGGAGGGGAGCGAGCCGGTCCGCGACGATCTGGAGGGAGCGAGGGCCTTCGGGCTGCGAGTGATCCGGGCCCCCCTCCTCACGGTGGTGGAGCTCGGGGGGAAACCCACCGTCAAACACGACCCCGTGAGGCTAGCCCGGCTGTTGGTGGAGGAATCGAGGGCGTTCCGTCGCTCCTGGACCCGGTGGTTCATCCCCGGGCCCTGACCACGCTCCACTCCGGGGTAGCGTAGAAACCGGGGAACCGAGGGCGAAGGGATGGGCCGCGGTCCGGACGAAGTGGAGGGAGGACGATGGGCGAGTCGTTGGCCTTGGCCGTCGCGCTGTTCGCGTTCGGGGACCTCCCCGTGGCCATGGGGTGGGTTGGGGAGGTCCTCATCGGGCCGGCTCCCCACGTCTTCGTCCCCATAGGGCCCGTGGGGATCTCCTTC
>JAADIW010000142.1 GCA_013151115.1 Caldisericota bacterium | reverse complement strand
GAGCTCGGAAAGCGCCACCGATTCCCAGGGGGTATGGGCCACTTCCAGCTTTCCCGCCCCGAATACCACCGTGGGGATTCCCTTCTTGTGAAGGTTAGAGGCATCGGTCCAGGAGGGCATCCCCGCTCGCACCGGCTCCCTCCCCAGGGCCCTCCTCAGCGCTCCCTCCAGCGCGGGGATCACCGGCGCGTCCGGCGGGGTCTCCCACGGGGGGGAGAAGTCCAGGACCTCCATGGTCTCCGCCTCGGCGAGGATCTCTTCCACCTCGTCCTCCACCGCATCGGCGGACAGCCCGGGGGCGAACCCGATCTCCAGGTGCATGGAACACGCGCTCGGGACCACCATGGCGTCGTGTCCGCCCTCGATGCGGCCGATGTTCACCCACGCGCCCCGGGGGAAGAGGGGGTGGCGGTGTTTGAGGAACGATGCGCCGAGGAGTTTGTTGTAGAGCCGGATGGCCTTCTCCACCGCGTTGTCGCCGGCCCAGGGGGTGGAGCCGTGGGCCTCCTTGCCCCGGGTCACCACCCGCACCTCCAGGGTTCCGGCCTCGGCGGTACAGATGGCGAGCTCCGTGGGCTCCAACACCACCGCCCCGGGGCAGCCCGGGGGCACCTCCAGGAGCCGGGATCCCCTGCCCTCGAGCTCCTCGTCCACCACCAACGCTACGCTCACCGGCCCCCTCGATTCTTTTAGAGCCACGAGGAGGGCGGCTATTTGGCCCTTGGTGTCCACCGCCCCGCGGCCGTGGAGCACGCCGTCCTCCACCCACGGCTCCTGGATCTCGGGGGTGAGATAGGGGTAGACGTCGAGGTGAGTCACGATGAGGAAGCCCCCTTCGCCCCGTTGAGCGATGATGTTATCCCCCACCCCGGGCACCCCCTGGAGCCGCACCTCGAGGTCCGCTTCCCGCAGCCGCTCCACGAGGAAATCCTCAATCAGCCATTCCCGGCCCGAGGTGGTGTGGGGCCGCATGATCTCGAGGGCCATCTCCGCCAAATCCCATCCCATGGCGACCACATTTTACCGGGGGATGGGTTAAGCTTGGACGAATGGGGTTCGCGAAGTACCTCATCGAGCCGAGGCTCTTCGCCGGGCTTCCCCCCGACTGGCGCTGGGTGTTCGGGCGGGCGGCCCCCCTGGTGGTGGAGATCGGGTTCGGGAATGGGGAGTTCCTGGCCGAGGAGGCGGCGCGGCATCCGGAGAACGACTACTTGGGGTTCGAGCTCACGTTGACGTGCATCGAAAAGGCCTGCCGGAAGTTCCACGCCGCCGGACTCGCGAACGTCCGGGTGGTGCGGCTGGATGCGAGGTTCGGCCTCCGGGAACTGTTTGCGGATGGCTCCGTCCGTGAGGTCATCGTCAACTTCCCCTGTCCCTGGCCCAAGGCCCGCCACGCGGACCGGCGGCTGGTGAACGAGGGGTTCGCCCGGACCCTGGCGGCGGTGCTGGAGTCCGGGGGGAGGTTCGTCCTCGCCACCGACGCCCGGTCCTTCGCCGAGGAAGCCCGGGACAACCTCGCGGCCACCGGGTGCTTCGTGATCCAAGGGCCGTATGAGGTGGATGGGGAGCCCAGGACCCGCTACGAGCGCAAGTGGCGGTCCAAGGGGCTCGCGATATACCGGCTCGTGGCCGAGAAGAAGGCCGCGGCTGCGGTGGAGCGGATCGCGGAGGGTAAGATGCCCCACGCGCGGTTGAAAGCCGAGTTGGACAAGGGGGACATCCCGAGGAGGGTCGTGGGCCTAAAGGAGGTCTGGCCACGGGGGGCGTTCGTGGTCAAGGAGGCCTTCGTGGCGCCGGATAGGGACGAGGTCCTCCTGAGGGCGTTCGCCGCCGACGGTGAGTTTCACCAACAGTTCTTCATCTCCGTATCCCGGGACCGGAAGGGATGGATCGTGCAGTTGGACGGGGCCACGGTCCCCTTCCGCACCCCGGCGGTGAAGCGGGCCGTATTCGCCGTGGCCAGCGCTCTGGAGAAAGAGAGCGGGACCTAGGCTTCCCTCCTTTTAGATTTACGGCTTCAGGGGACGAGCTCGAACAACAGGAACAGGTTCCGCTGGGGGCGGTTGTAGTTGTTGTCGCTGGCGAGGATCAGGGAGGGGTTCCCCGTGGGAAGTACGGGGCCGAAGGTGATGGACTCGATGTTATCGGGCACCACCGGGATGTCGGAGAGCTCGGGGATCGCCGAGATCCGCAGCAGCAGCGTCTTCCCCACCGCCTTCCCCGTGAAGGGATAGGGCAGGGCCTCCAGGTCCTTCACGTCCTCGGCCCCCTCCAATTTCACCCCGAAGACCTTGATGTCGTTCCCCACCCCGCTGGAGTAGGCCCGCTCAACCACGAAGAGGTCGTATTCGGGCACGATGTGCTTGACGTAGAGCATCGCCACCACACCGTTGTCGGCGTACTCGCCCACGGGGGCGGCGAAGATGGGCTCGGTGACGTATACGTACTCCACCACCTCCCTGGGGGCGTCGCCGGAGAGGTCGTACCGGACGATGCGCACCTGGGTCCCGTGCTCGGGGGTGGTTATGGGCCCGTCCTGGACCAGGGCCTGCTCGTTGGCGAAGAAGAGGGTCTCCCCGTCCGGCGAGAGGGCCATGGCCTCGAACGCCAGATTCTTCCGGACGCCCCTCCCTTCGGCGGGGATGAACTTTTCCGGCACCGGGATTTCACCGAGCATCACCCCGTCCAAAGCGAAGACCCTGATCCAGGGGACGTCCTTTAGGTCACGCTCAGAGGAAATGATGAGTTTGCGGTCTGGGGTGAGGACTACCTCCTCGGCGTCCACCTCGCCGGGACCATAAGGCTGCACCCCGGGGGGCCTCGGGGTCGGAGTCGAGGAACACCACCGAGACGACCCTCACCCCGTAGATCCCGCAGCAGCCGAGGTCGATGTCCAGGAGATAGAGCCTCCCGGCCGTGCCCTCTTCGGGATCCTTCCCGCGGTTATCGCAGATGCCGTAATAGATCCCGAGGTCGGGGTTGTACGCCAGGCCCGAGATCTCCCCCACCGGCATGGTCCCGAACCACCAATCCTCCGTCTCGATCTCGTAAGAGCCCAGGAACTTGAGCTCCACTGCCCCGGCGACGGCCCACAGGCCGAACAGCGCCAGGATCGCCAACGCTTTTATTCTCATCGTTCCTCCTCGGACAGCGGATACTTGGGGTTCATTATGGGCCCGTGCGACCCCGGGTTCGAGGGCGAGAGGACCTCATAAATAAAGGGGTTAAAATCGCGGGCGATGATCACATTGGGGATCGAGACCTCGTGTGATGAAACCGCGGTGGCCATCCTGCGCGATGGTCACGGGATCCTCGCCAATTCCATCTATTCCCAGGTGGATCTGCACGCCCGCTACGGGGGGGTCGTCCCGGAGCTCGCCTCCCGGGACCACCTGAAGAAACTCCCCTACTTAGCGGAGGAGACGCTGGGCGGGGCGGGGATCGGCTGGCGCGATATCGATCTGGTGGGCGTCACCTACGGTCCCGGACTCATCGGCCCCTTGGTGGTGGGGGTCTCCTACGCCAAGGGGCTGAGCGTGGCCCTCGATGTGCCCTTCGTGGGGGTGCACCACCTGGCGGCCCACCTCTTCGCCCACCGACTGAGCCACCCGGATGTCCCCCCTCCCTTCCTGGGCCTGATCGTCTCCGGGGGTCACACCGAGGTCGTGGTGGTGAAGGATTGGGATGACTTCCGCGTCG
>JAADIW010000096.1 GCA_013151115.1 Caldisericota bacterium | reverse complement strand
GTGGTGAAACCGTACAAGGACGTGCGCTACCACAACGCCGATTACGTGCGCATCTACGACAAGGGTTACCTCATCGTCCGGGCCCTGGCCCATTACCTGGGGGAGGACGCGTTCCGGCGCGCGCTGAAGGAGGTGCACGAGCGCTACGCCGGTCGAGATCTGACGGTGAATGCGTTCCGCAGGGTGTTGGAGGAGGAGACCGGGAGGGATCTCGGGGGGTTCTTCTCCGCGTGGGTGGCGGGGGAGGCACAGGCGGACTACGAGGTGGTCTCCTTCCGTACCCGCCCCGTGGGCGACGACCGTTACGAGACGGACATCACCCTGGCGTTCCGGGGGAACGGCGCCCTGCCCGTGGAAGTGTCCCTCGTGGGGGATGACGAAGGGGAGGAGGAACGCCTGACCTGGGCCCCGGACCCGCGGACGCCCGTGGAGGTGATCACCGTCTCCACCCCCTTCCGCCCGGTCCGCGTCAGCGTGGATCCCGAGCACCGGGTACCGGATGTCGACCGGCTCAACAACCACTACCCCCGCCAGTTCGTGGTCATCTTCGGGAGGAACGACCTCCCGCTCGACGCCTATTATCTGGAGGTGCTCGATCCGAGCTCCGGGGCGATCCAGGGGGGATACCTGGACCGGTTCGCCTGGGCCATCCACCCCCAGCAGCGCTACGTCACGGGGTTCGTGCGGTACGGCCGCACGGGGGAGCTCAACGCCTGGGCCCAGGTGCGGGACGACGACGGGCTGATCGGGGCCATCGCTTGGACGCAGTACCTCTGGACGACGCCCGATGTGGGGATCGCCGGGGGCTTTTGGCAGCTCTCAGGCGCCGCGAGCTTGGGGGCGTTCAAGCTCCCCGACACGGAGGTGGTCCCGTTCCTGGACCTCTCCTGGTTCGAGGTGACCACCGATGTGTACTGGGGGAACCTCTCCCTCCTCTACAGCGGCGATGACCACCGGTTCTGGCTCTCGCTGGGGAAGGAGGTGCGCCTCGCCCCCCGCACCTACCTCCAGCTCTCGGCCGGGTTCGGGCGGGCCACCGAGGGGATCCCCGATCTCCTGGCCTTCGGCCTGGAGGAGCTCTTCTCCTTCCGGGGAAGGGGGCACGAAAAGCTCCTCCTCCAGGCGACCCTGTGGATCCCCCCGTGGGAAGAGGACTACCGCATCGGCGGCCTTTTCCTCCTCAACCGGGTGCTCCCGGGGGCGTTCGTCAGCGCGGCGCGGCTCGACGAGGGGCCGTGGGTGGCCGAGGGGGGGCTCGTGCTCCTCGCGAGGCTCGAGGCCCTCGGGGGCTTCCTCCGGCTGAATGTGCTCGCCGGCGTGGTGTACCCCCTGGCGCCCGAGTTGGGGGAGGGGAAGCTCTTCCTGGGTATCTCCCGGGGGTTCTGAAGGAGGGGGCATGCGGGTATCGCTCCGTTGGCTCGCGGAGTACGTGGACCTCCCGGATCTCGGGACCGAGGAACTCGTCGAGCGCCTGACCCTCGCCGGCCTGGAGGTGGAGGAGGTGCGGGAACTGGGACCGGCGGAGGGGGTGGTGCTCGGGCGGATCCTCTCCGTCTCGCCCCACCCGAACGCCGACCGCCTGCGGGTATGCGAGGTGGAGGCGGGGGGGAGGACCTACACCCTGGTCTCGGGGGCGCCGAACCTGGCCGAGGGATCGTGGGTCCCGTTGGCCCTCCCCGGTGCGTGCCTTCCATCGGGGGCGGAGGTGCGGGCGGTGACCCTCCGGGGGGTGGAGAGCCAGGGGATGATCCTATCCGCCCAGGACCTCTCGTTGGAGGACAAATCGGGCGGGGTATGGGTGCTTCCCGGCCCGGAGGGGGATGAAGACATCGGGGAGCTCCTCGAGCTCCCGGACACCCTCCTCTCCCTAAAGATCACCTCCAACCGCCCCGATCTCCTGGGGGTCTACGGCATCGCCCGCGAGCTCGCGGCCCTCTTCCGGACCGAACTCCGCGGGCTCGATCTCTCCTTCCCCGAGGGAGGGGACGCGATCGACTTCCGGGTGACGTTGGAGGATCCCGCGGACTGCCCCCGGTACATCGCCCGGGCTATCTCCGTGGGGCAGGGGAGGACCCCCCTCAAGTTCGCGGCCCGCCTCTACAAGGCCGGGATGCGTCCCCTCCACCCCATCGTGGACGTCACCAACTACGTGATGCTCGAACTCGGCCAGCCCCTCCACGCCTTCGACCTCACGAGGATCCCTTCCAGATGGATCCACGTGCGCCGGGCCAAGCCCGGGGAGCGGATGCGCACTCTGGACGGGGTGGAGCGGGCCCTCTCGCCGGAGGTCCTCCTCATCACCGACGGGGAGCGCCCCATCGCCCTGGCGGGGATCATGGGCGGGGAGGAGACCGAGGTCTCCGAGGGAACGCGGGAGGTGTTGCTGGAGGCGGCGAACTTCTCCCCGGCGCGGATTCGCCGCGGTTCCCGGGCCCTGGGGTTGCGCACCGAGGCCTCGCTCCGGTTCGAGCGGAACCTCTCCCCGGAGCTCGCGGAGCTCGGCTCCCGGCGCACCTGCCATTTCTACGGGAAATACCTCGGGGCCACCGTGGCCAGGGGCGTGGCCGAGGCGTACCCCCATCCCCCGGCGCGCCGGGTAATAGCCCTGCGCAAGGGGCGCGTGGCCGAGATCCTGGGGGTGGAGGTCGCCGAGGGGGAGATGCGGGGGATCCTGGAGCGGTTGGGGATCGAGGTCCGCGATGAGGGCGAGAGCTTCGTCGCCACCGTGCCCCATCACCGGACGGACCTCGAGCGCGAGATCATCGAGGAGATCGCCCGGATCTACGGGTACGAGAGAATCCCCGCCGCCCCCCCGGTGGTCCCCCTGCGCCGGGGGGCGAAGGACCCCCGGGAGGCGTTCGTGGACGAGGTGAGGCGCATATGCGCCGCGCTCGGGCTCCTCGAGGCCCTCACCCCGGGGCTCGTCGCGGCGGAAACCGCCGAGGTCGCGCTCAAGAACCCCATGGCCGCGGGCCAGGAGGGCCTCCGGTCGTCACTCCGCCAGGGCCTCATCGAGGTGGTACGGGAGAACTTCGCCGCCGGGGCCGACGGGGTGGCCCTGTTCGAGGTGGGCCGGGTCTTCCTCCGCCGGGAGGGGGCGATCGTCGAAGAGGACCGGCTGGGGGTGGCCCTTGCCGGACGTACGAGAACCCCCCTGATGGGGAAGGAACACTACTCGCCCGCCCACCTCAAGGGCGTCCTCGACGCGGTGCTCGCGGCGTTGAGGGTGGCGGACGTGAGGCTGGGGGAGGTGGACGCCCCCTGGCTGCATCCCTACCGACGGGCCGGGGTCTACCTCGGGACGCGCGACGCGCCGCGGGGGCCGATCGGTTGGCTCGGGGAACTGACGCCGGAGGCGGCGGGGGATATCCCGGGCGGCCCCCGCGTGTTGATGCTGGAGCTCGCCCTCCCGCCCCTGCGCGAGGCCCGGGGGGAGCCGCGCTTCAAGCCCCTCCCCCGCTACCCCGCCTCCAAGCGGGACCTCTCCCTCCTCGTCCCGGAGGGGGTCCCGGAGGCCTCGATCCGGGAGGGGATCCTCGCGGAGGAGTTGGTGGAGTCGGCCTTCCTCTACGACCTCTACCGGGGGGAAGGCGTGCCGGAGGGGCACCGATCCCTCACCTACGAGATCGTCTTCCGCCACCCGGACCGGACCCTTTCCTCCGAGGAAGTGGAGGGCGCGGTGGAGCGGATCCTGGCGCGCCTCGCGCCGTTGGGCGTGCGGCTGCGGACCTGACATGGAACGGGTGGTGATCACCGAGGGGCCCGAGGAGACGGTCGCCCTGGGGGAAGAGCTCGCCGCGGAACTCCGCCCGGGGGACGTGGTGGCCCTGGTGGGGGAGCTCGGCTCGGGGAAGACCACCCTCGTCCAGGGAATCGCCCGGGGCCTTTTCGTGACCGATATCGTCTCCTCGGCGAGCTTCGTGCTCGCCCGTACCTACCGGGGAAAGCTCCCGCTCCACCACCTGGACGCCTACCGCATCGGGTCGCCGGAGGAGCTGTTCGAGGTGGGGCTCGACCGGTATCTCCCCCCGGAGGAGGGGATCACGGTGGTGGAGTGGGCGGACAGGATCTACGACCTCATCCCCAAGGAGGCCCTGTGGATCACCATCGAGTTCCTCGACGGCGACCGCCGCAAGATCACCCTGAGACGCCGCCCCTAGAGTCCCGATCCGGCGGTCCCATCGCGAAAACCGGTCGGCTCCTGCCTCGCCGAAAGGGGGCCGTATGAAGAAGGTCGAGTACCCGATCGACAAGAGGGAGTGGCATCCGAGCCTCATCCCGGGGCCCGTGGTCCTCATCTCCACGTACAACCCGAGGAAAGAGCCGAATATCGCGCCGAAGAGCTGGCTACAGATGGTGTCCTTTCGCCCCCCGATACTGATGTTCTCCGGCACCAAGGGGAATACAACGGAGGAAAACATCCTCGCGACCGAATGCTTCGGGGTGAATTTCGTCGATTCCTCGATGGCCGCGAAGGTCTTCGAGTGCGTCCGATGGTTCGGCGCGGAGAGGATCCAAAAACTCGGCCTCACGTTGTTCGAGGCCTCGAAGATCAACGCCCCCCTCGTGCAGGAGTGCAAGGCCCACCTGGAATGCCAGCTTCACGGCGTCCAGGAAGTCGGCAGCGGTTTCGTCGTCTTCGGCGAAATCGTCGCGGGCTCTATTTGGGAGGAGGTATTGAAAGTGGATCGCGAGAAGAGATACGAGTTGTTGGACCTGATCGTCTTTCTCGAGGACGGTCTGTTCGCGAGGATCGACAAGGCGCTGAGGATATAACCGCCGCGGGACCCCCGCGAGGGGCTCAAGCCCGATCCCCGGCGGCAGCCGCGCCGAACCCCGCGGCCGCGGCACGTAAGGTGGCGAGCACCCGTTCCATGTCGTCCTCGGAGTAGAACTTCGGCGAGAGGCCGCAGGGCGGGGTGATCAGGTCCCCCGGCCGGAAATCCCTCACCTGCCCCGGATCGGTGATCCCCCACGCGATCCGCTTCCCGTATCGCGGATAGTAGAGGGTGATGTCGTAGCGGGACGCGTCGAAACTGATGACCTCGATGACCTCGCTCTTGAACAGGAGGTCCCATTGCATGTTCCCGCACACGTGCACCCCGGGGATCACCGGGAAGTCGGAGAAGATCGCGCGCCAGAGCTCCTCGAACTCGAAGCCCGCCTGGCCCAGCGCGGGCTCGTCCAGGAACAGGATGATCTCCTCCGCCCTGAGCCCGTCCAGGATCGCCTCCACGTGACGGTAGATCCTGATGAGGGCCTCGTCGGGCTCGTAGCCCGAGAGGATCAGGGTGGCAGGCCCGATGGCCTGCACCTTGACCACCTCGAACGCGTGCTTCTTGAACTCGGAAAGGCAGGAGAGCTCCCCGGGGCTCTTGATGTAGGAGAGCATGGCGTCCCCCAGGAGGGGCAACTCCGGCAGGAACGGGATGTCGTGGCGGAGGCTGTACGCCACCGCCGCCCGCGGATCCCGTAGGGGGAGGGATCCGATCTGGGTTATGATCCTTCCCCCACGTTCGTACACGGACATACCCCACCTTTTACCCCGTTTCCCGCCGCGGGCAAGGGGCACGCCCGCGGGGCATGTGGGGGTAAACTAGGACCGAGGTGTCCGGGGACGGCCTGGGACGGATCCTGAGCGGCGCGGTCCTCGCGGGCGGCGCGGGGAGGCGGCTCGGCATCGACAAGGCAGGGCTAGTGGTGAACGGGGCCCCCGTCCTGACGGAGCTCCTGGCCCTTCTCGACGGGTTCTGTCCCGAGGTGGTGGTGGCCATCGGGGAGAGGCGTCCGCTCCCCTTCCCGGGGGTGGCCCGCTTGGTGGAGGACCTCTTCCCGGGGATGGGGCCGTTGGCGGGGATCCACGCGGCCCTCTCCGCCATCCACCGGGAGGCCTGCCTGATCCTGGCGTGCGATATGCCCTTCGTGCGCCGGGAGCTGATCGCCATCATGCGCGAGCGGATGAGACCGGGACGGGCGGTGGTGTTCGAGATCGGCGGCTATATCGAGCCCTTCCCCGGGATCTATCCCCGTTCCCTCCTCGCGCGGCTGGAGGAATCCCTGCGGAGGGGTGACCTGGGGGTCCAGGCCTTCCTCCGCCGTGTCCCCGCGGTGGTGCTGCCGGAGGCGGTGGCACGCGGCGTCGACCCGGGCCTCATCTCCTTCACCAACCTGAACACCCCCGAGGACATCCCGCGGGAGGGGAAATGCGCCTGATCCGGATGCTCCGGTACAGGGGGGAAGGGTTCCGGGAGACGGAGGACTGGGTGGCGGAGGAAGGCCTCCTCCTCCTCCGCATCGATGGCGACGGGGAGCGGCGGTTCGCCTTCACCCCGGAGATGGTCCGCCCGTTCGTGTACGGACACCTCCTGGGCGCCGGGCTGATCCGGGCGCCGGGGGATGTGGTCTCATATCGCGAGACGGTGCGCCCGGACGTGGGGATGCCGGGGGAGGTGATCGAGGTGGAGGTGACCCTGCGGGGGGCGCGGGGGTTCGGGGGCGCCGAGGGGACGATCTGGACCTCCTGTGGTGAGGATGTCCCCGGGGG
>JAADIW010000013.1 GCA_013151115.1 Caldisericota bacterium | reverse complement strand
GTCGAGCAGCTCCTCGTCCCACGCGAGGCGGCGGATGTCGAAGAGCATGGTGCGGGAGGCGTTGGTGGCATCGGTGGCGTGCACGCCGCAGAGGCGGAAGAGGAGCCAGGTATCCACGGTGCCGAACGCCACCTCCCCCGCCTCGGCCCGGGCCCGGAGCCCCGGGACGTTGTCCAGGAGCCACTCGAGTTTGGTGGCGGAGAAGTAGGGGTCGGGGGGGAGGCCGGTGCGGTCCCGGATGAGCTCCGCGTGGGACCGGCGGAGCTCGTCACAGCGGGCGGCGGTACGACGATCCTGCCACACGATGGCCGGATGCAGGGGGGTCCCGGTGGCCCGGTCCCAGACCACCGTGGTCTCCCGCTGGACGGTGATCCCCAGGGCGGCGATATCCCCGGGGGGTATCCCGGCGCGGGCGATCGCCTCCCGCGTCACCTCCAGGGCCAGGCGGGCCATGAGCTCGGGGTCCTGTTCCACCCAGCCGGGGCGGGGGGTGGAGAGGGGGAGCTCACGATAGGCCGAGGCGACCTCCCGCGCCCCCCGGTCGAAGAGCGCGAACCGGACCCCGGTGGTCCCGAGGTCGATGGCCCCCACGTATTTTTCTCCCATTGCTTATTTTTGCCTTTCTTTGCTTTTTCTTTCGCCAGCGATTTTAAAGGGCCCCCACGTTGCCCGTCAAGCTTCCCCGCTTCGGTGGGGGCACGCCGGGGTTCAGGGTTTCAGCCGCGGAAATCCTCCCACGAGGCGGCGCGGACGTGGGGGAGGGCGAGGAGGTCCTTCACCAGCCGTTCCACGCCCGCCTCGCCCTTGACCCGCACGTGGTAGATGAGCTCCGTCCTCCCCTCCGCGTCCCCTTTCACCTCCGCCGCCAGCACCCGGACGCCCTTCTCCTCTATCCGCTCGCGGCAGGCCGCGGACAGCTCGGTGAAATCCGGGGCTTCGGATACCACCGTCACGGTGTGGTAGGTGACGGCGGGGATGGCGCGGCTGAGCTTGTCGATCACCACGAGCACGAACAGGGCCACCCCGGTGGTGACGGCCGCCAGGACGAAGAGCCCCTGGCCCACGGCGATCCCCAACGCGGCCACCAGCCAGATGCAGGCCGCGGTGGTGAGGCCCCGCACGATGTTCCCCATCTTGATAATCGCCCCGGCCCCCAGGAACCCGATCCCCGTCACCACGCCGGCCATGGCCCGCCCTGGATCCACCACCCCGGAGCTAGCCGCCCTGGCCACCGCCATCACCAACGCTGCGCCCACGCAGACGAGGATGTTGGTGCGCAGCCCGGCCGGCCGGCCGTGGGTCTCCCGCTCCAGCCCGATGAGCCCCCCGAGCACCGCCGCCACCACGAGCTTCAGCAGTATCTCCCCGATACCCATGGCACCCGTGAAATCATACCGGAAACGGCGCTATAAATGCCCGATGAGGAGGGACCCCAATGAAGATAGAAGTGGAACGGATCGAGATCCGGCGCCCCACTTACCGGTACCTCGGGTTCGTGACCGTGCGCGCGGGGGACGGGAGGAGGTACAGGCTCCCCATGACGGGGACCGTGGCCCAGTGGCTCGACGAGGGAGGGGAGTACGAGCTGTCGCTCTCCCGGGAGGCGGAGGTGGGGTTCGACGATTACGCCCTGAGGAAAGGGGTCACGATCTGGCCCCTCTTCGCCAGGGAGTACCGCCTGGAGCGGACCTCCCCCCTCTCCGGGACGGCCCTCTACTCCTACCGGATCCTCGCCCGGGAAGCCAGGTACGAGCGGGACTACGAGGCCATCGTGGAATTGGAGCAGTACCATTACGCCTCGGACGAGGAACTCCTGGCGTTGTGGCACTGCGAAGCCTGCGACCTCTATGAGGAGGCCAACGCCCGGCCCCGATGTCCCCGCTGCGGGGCGTCGATGCGCTTCCACGACCTGAAGAGCGCCACCCGCGCCTCCCGGTTCCTGATCCTCGAGCTCGTGGAGCGGGAGCCGTACGAGCCCCAATACGTGGGCTACGTGCGCGTGGACCCTCCCATCCCCGCCATGAACCGCCGCCTCCCCGATGGGACCATCGAACTGGACATCCGCAGGCGGGTGTTCCCCCGGGAGTGGTTCGCCCACCCTTTCGCCCCCAGGGAAGGCGAGGGCTCGGGTGAGTGGTGGGAGCTCCAAGGCGAGGCACTGAAGGGGGCGCGGTCGCCGGTGGCCCGCCTCGCCCGGGTGGTGGTCCACCCCGATTACCGCGTGGACGGCCTGGGGCAATTGGCGATCCGGGCGTTGGTGGACTGGATGCGGGACCGGTGGGTACCGGATATGCGCCTGGAGAAGGAGGCTTTGGAGACCATCGCCATGATGGCTCGCTACAACCCCTTCATGGAGAAGGCGGGGTTCGTCTACCTATGGGACACCGGCTCCGGCCGCCCGGTGCTCTACCTCCCCCTGAGCGATCGGGCCCGGGCGGCCATCGAGGATTTCCTCGCGCGGGACCCCGTGGCCAAGGGACACGAAGGGAGGCTCTACCGGCCGCGGTTCGCGCCCGTGGAGCCCCTGTCCCGTCCCATCCGGTTGCGGAAGCTCTTCAAGTCCTATTCCAACGAGCTCACATTGGGGGACCTTTCCGAGCCGGTGCGGCGGGCCCTGGAGGCGTTCGGGGTCAGGGAGCGCCTCATCCAACGTTATGTGATCAAGAACGGTGAGATCGAGGTCCCCCCGGGCAAGGTCACGGCCATCGTGGGGGCCTCGGGGAGCGGGAAGACCACGCTTTTACGCATCATCTGGGGGTTGCTCACCGGGAGCGACGACCCACTTTATCTCCCCGATTCCGGCGAGTGGGAGCTCCCCGACAACGCGCGGGTCCAACTCCTCATCCCGGGCGAGGCGGAGCCCGGGTTCGGGGGGGAACCCGTGATCGAGGCCCTCTATCGCATCTGCGGCGACGAGGCGCTCGCCATCGAGATCCTCAACTACGCCGGGAT
This sequence comes from Caldisericota bacterium, assembly GCA_013151115.1. Lineage (GTDB taxonomy): Bacteria > Bipolaricaulota > Bipolaricaulia > Bipolaricaulales > Bipolaricaulaceae > UBA3571. The sequence goes on along the minus strand of JAADIW010000013.1, from coordinate 868 downwards.
CTCCGATGCCGTGCTCTACCGGGCGCGGTACCGCGAGCTCTCCACCGGGCAGAAGGAGCGGGCCAAGATCGCGTGGGCCCTGGCCCACCGGCCGAACCTCATCCTCATCGACGAGTTCGGGGCCCACCTGGACCCCGCCACCGCGCGGCGTGTGGCGCGACGGATGTCGCAGCTAGCGCGGGAGAAGCGGATCACGTTGGTGCTCGTCACCCATCGCCGGGAGATCCTCGACGCCCTGGAGCCCGACGCCGTCTACATGGTGGGCTACGGGACCCTCTTCCGGGCTGACGAGTTGCCCGATAGGGGCTTTCGCGTCAAAGAGCCCTACGCCACCTACATCGTGGAGGGGAAGAAGCGGTGGGAGGTGCGCCGCTACCCCACCGGAGTGCGCGGCCGTGTGGGGGTGGTGAGCGGGGGGAAGGTCATCGGCACGGTGGAGATCCTGGGGAACAAGGGCCCGTTCAGCGTGGAGGAGCTCCGGGAACACCCCGACAGGCACCTGGCCGACGAGCGCTTCCTCCGGGAATACGCCAAGGGGGAGAAGCTCTACGTCTGGGAGCTGGGGGAGGCGCGTAAGTTCCACGAGCCGGTGGAGTTCGAACCGCAGCGGGGCCAGCGCACCTGGGTTCGCCTCCGTCGGAAGGCACGCCGCCCCGAAAGAGAGGGGGATCGGGGGAACACGGAGGGCGAGGAAAGCTGAGCGGGTGTGGCGCCGCTTGTCCGCGGCGGCGTGACGGGCGGAGTCAGCGGGCGATGTACTGATCGTAGAGGGCCTGGGCCCGGGCGGGATCCTTCACCCCCTTGATGATGGCCCGTCCGTCGGGGAACAGGGTGAAGGAGACCCCGTCCACCTCGAAGAAGAGGACTC
>JAADIW010000005.1 GCA_013151115.1 Caldisericota bacterium | reverse complement strand
TACGGGGGGTGCGGGCGATACTCGCCCTGGGGCGGGTGGCGTTCACGGGATGCCTGAGGGCCCTGGAGGCCAGTTGCGTCGGGATGCCGCGACCGCGGCCCGCGTTCGCCCACGGTGCCGTCCACGAGCTCGGGCGGTACGTCCTCGTATGCTCGTACCACCCCTCCCGCCAGAACACCCAGACCGGGCGGCTTCGGGAGGCGGAGTTCCTCTCCGCCGTGGCCACCGCGGCGGAGCTCGCGGGCCTTCCGCTTCAGAAACGGTAGGAGATCTCCAGGCGCACGAAGTCCGGGCGCAGCGGGATCGCCAGCGTCACCGAGAGGGAAACGTCCCATCCCCCACCCCGACGGCCGAAGGAGAGCCGCGGGGACGTGTGGCCCTGGGGCGTGAAGCCGAATCGCGCGTTGACCCAGGCGTCCCCGAAGCTCAGGGAAAATGCCACGCTCGCCCGGGAGAATCCCGCCGGGGCGAATTCCCCACGGGCGGTGATCCCCAGGGGGTCGTCCCGGTAACCCACCTCGAGCGACGTACGGTCCCATGAGGAGTCGAAGCTGTTCCGCACGGAGATCCACCAACCGCCGGGACTGTACCCCAGGGAGATCGTCTTCCTTCCCGGGGAGGGAGGCGGGGGATAAAGGGTGAACCCCATGGACGCCTCCCCCCAGAAGTCCCCGATCTCGTGACGCACGGAGGCGTTCCCCGAGGCCGAAGGGACCGAGCTCCCCAGCGGATCCCGGAGCGAGACACGGAGGTCCCCCCTCAGCTTGAGGTCCCCGCCCGCCACCTCCCACGGGGGAGGGGAAAACGACACCGATCCCTCCACGTAGTCGGGGCCTGTCCGCACGAAGCCCACCCGCGTTCCCAACGTAAACGGCGCCAGGGAGAGCCCCACCCGGAGGGAGGCCCGCCAGGAGGAGGGGGAAGTGAGGGGGATCTCCCCGCTGGCCCCGAACGAAAACGGCCCCTGGACGTAGCTGAGTCCCACCCGGCCGGCCAAGGAGGGGGAAGACGGGAAACGCCACTCCGCCAGTAGCCTCACCTCGCCGCTCCACTCGGCCGATCCGAGCAGCGGGATACACAGGCAGAGGCAAACGAGAAGCGCCCTCATAGTGGCCCCAGTATACGCTGACGTCCCGGTAGGGGGAAGCTAAAATGGACCTCACCAAACAATCTAAAGTTGTATAAAGGAGGTCATATGGGGTTGTGGCAGAGGGTGAGCGCCCTCCTATTCGAACAGCCGCCGACGCTCCTCTTCGTGGAGCACGGCAAGAAGGTATGTGAGACGACGCGCCACTTCCTCGCGGCCCTGGAGGCGTTCCCCGACGGCGAGGGGCTCGAGGAGATCCAGCGGGAGGTCGACCGGTGGGAACACGAGGCGGATCAGGTCAAACACGAGATCCGCCGGAGGCTCCCCCGGAGCGATCTCTTCCTCCCCATGGCCCGCGGCGACCTCATGGATCTGCTGTGGCAGCAGGACGAGATCGCGGACAAGGCCCAGGACGCCGTCCACCTCTTGGGCCTCCTCCCCCTCTCGCTCCCGGCGGACCTGCGGGGGATATGGGACCGGCTGCACGCGGGGTTGCGGGAGAGCCAGCGGGCCTATTGTGAGCTCATCTCTCACTTGGAGAGACACCTCAAGGGGGAACGGGGGCTCGCGGAACGGATGCGGGAGCTGCTCGTCGAGATCGGGGGGAGGGAGCACGAGGTGTCCACCACGGAGGGCGAGCTCATCGCCGCCGTATACCGGGAAGGCTCCCTGGATCCCTTCTCCAAGGTCCACCTGGTGGAGGTGGCGCGCACGCTGGGACAGGTGGCCGGGCATATGGAGAACGCCGCCGGCCGGATCTGTCTCCTGTTCTTGCGTTAGGTTGAGGGGATATCTCGCCGGCGGGTATAATCCCCGTCCGGATCCCCGACCTCACGAAGGAGGCCCGATGAAGACGTACATGGCGAAGAAGGAAGACGCTGGCATCACTTTCAAGCGCGAATGGTACGTGGTCGACGCCACTGACCAACCGTTGGGGCGCCTCGCTTCCAAGATCGCCCTGATCCTCCAGGGCAAGCACAAGCCCACCTACACCCCCCATTTCGACGTGGGCGATTACGTGATCGTGATCAACGCCGAGAAGGTGAAGCTCACGGGCAAGAAATGGGAACAGAAGCTCTACCGCCACCACACGGGCTATGTGGGACATCTCCGGGAGATCCCGTACGAGGAGCTGGTGAAGGTGCATCCCGATTGGCCCATACGGCTCGCGGTCAAGCGCATGCTCCCCAAGAACAACCTGGGCCGGAGGATGTTGCGCAAGCTCAAGGTCTACGCCGGACCCGAACATCCCCACGCGGCCCAGAAGCCCAAGCCCCTTTCCCTCTGACCGCCCGCCGCTAAACCCCCTTCCCCGCCCCCGGGGACACCTGTCACAGGTGCCCATGACAAATTGAGGTGACCCGCGGGGCAACCTTCCTACGGCCCACAACGGGGGGCCGCTACGCTTCAGCCGGCTATGTGGGTGCGTAGGAAGGCCATCGTAGCGGTCGCCATCGTGGTGCTCCTCGCCGGGGGCGCATACGCCGAGAGGATGGCGGTCCTCCTCCAATGTGCCATCGGGATCCCGTCCTACGCCGTGCGCCAACTCCAGGTCTACCTCGCCCAGCGGGCGGCTTTCTTCAGCGGGATGCAGGTGATCCCCGATCACGAGGTTCGCCGGGCCCAGAGCGAACTCGGCGTGTACCTGGGGACCTATATCCCCGACGAGGGGGTTAAGAAGCTCCTGAGGCGGCTGGGCGCGGACTATCTCTTCATCGTCCGTATCATCAAATGGGAGAACCGGTGGGAGATCCGGGCGGAACGGGCAATCTTCATCTCCGGGGTGGGGCTTTTGGATCCCACCCTCGGGAACCTGCTCGGCCCGTTGGGGCTGTTATCGGCCCTGGACAGGCGCGCTCAGGTGACCCTCCTCGTGAGGCTCTATGGCCCCACGGGCCTTCTCCACGCCAACGTGATCTCGGCGGAGGATGCCCCCTTCCTCTCGTGGCTCTTCTCCGATCCCCTGAGGGCCGCCCGGCAGGCGGTGGATATGGCCCTGCAAGAGGTGTTGCAGATGCTCTGAAGATCCCCGAGGGGTAACCGTCATCACTGACCGGTGATGGCGTCTCAGTTAGACTGGAATTCGGCGGCAACAATTCGGAAGGAGGGTGATATGCGGAGGAAGATCAGCCTGTGGTTGCTGGCGATCCTGGCCCTGAGCGTGCCGCTTTGGGCCCAGGGGTATTTCGAGGTGTCCCAAGGGCCGCTCGTGGAGAGGATCGAGCCCCTGGCGGGAACACAGGACGCCGCCGCGTTTTACGACTACGTCCAGTTCCCCGACTTCAGCTCCAACTGTCCCCTGGCGGAGGAGGATGCCACCGTCATCTTCCTCTATGCGGATACGGTGGGACAGTATTACCTGTTCGTGATCCACGACGCGCGGGGATCCGCCACCGGCGGGTCGGCCGAGTTCTACATCCAGGGGATTCCCCCCACGGCCGCGGTGGTGGTGGCCGATGACCCGGACTCCACCGATGCCTACGACCTCGCCACCGGTCGGTTCACCTGGGCCTGGAACCCGGGGTATACCGACGGGATGGTGCTCGGCCCCTTGGGCACCGATTTCGAGCTCGTGGTGGATCCGGTGACCCTCACCGGGATCGACCGCGTGGTTATCTTGAGCGGCGACATCGCCGCCCCGCGGCGCATCGAGCTCAATACCATCGATCCCATCAAGCTCCTCGGCTCCTCAAACGAACCCCCGGTGGCGAGCTTCACCGTGTCCCCGGCGGAACCCAGGATCCGCCAGGAGGTGACGTTCGACGCCTCCG
>JAADIW010000154.1 GCA_013151115.1 Caldisericota bacterium | reverse complement strand
AGGTCGCCCTTGCAGGCTCCACACCAGGTGGTCCAGAAAGTGATCACGAGCGGCATCCCCAGGTGATCCCGGAGGCGCCAGACCCCCTGGGTCCCCGAGAGGGTGAAATCGGGCGCGCGCTCCCCCACGATCGCGAACCTCCCCGCCCCGGGGACCTCCTCGAGGGGGGAGGTCAGGATGGCCCCCAGGAGGACGACGATCAACGCCACGACGACGACGCTTCCCCAGCTCATCCTCAGGGGACTTTAGGGGATGGACGTCAATCGGCCAAGTCCGGGCGCGGCTATTATGGGTATCGGGATGAGGGTAACGGGCATCGAGGCCAAGACCATCCTCACGCCCTCCAAGATCCCGGGGGTGGATTACTCCCTCAACCCCTATGTAGGCTGTGCCCACGGATGCCGCTATTGTTACGTCGCGCGAATGCCCCACATCCGGGCGAGGGGCCTCCCGTGGGGGACGTTCGTCGAGGCCAAGGTCAACGCCCCCGAGCTCCTGCGACGTGAGCTCCCGCGGGCCCGGCCGGGAACGTTGGTGATCGGGGTCTCCACCGATCCCTACCAGCCGCCGGAGCGGGAACTCGGCTTGACCCGGGGGATCCTGGAAGCCCTCGCCGACTCCGGGGCGCGGGGACGGTTCGAGATCAGGGTCCTCACGAAATCGCCCCTCGTCCTCCGGGACACCGAGCTCCTGCGGGAGCTCGACGCCGAAGTGGGCATCACGGTGACCACCGACTCCGAGGAGGTGAGGGGGATCCTCGAGCCCGGAGCCCCGGGGATCCGGGAACGGGTGGAGGCGTTGTGGGAGCTCAAGCGGCGGGGACTCCGCACCTACGCGTTCGTGGGGCCGATGCTCCCCATGGACCCCGAGCGCCTGGTGGGGATGCTCGCGGGGGCGGTGGACCGGGTGATCCTGGACCGGATGAACTACCCCTGGCGCGTGCGCGACTTATATCACGCCCGTGGCTGGGACCACGCCCTCGAGGAGGCGTTCTTCGTGGATCTGGCCCGGGAGCTCATCGAGCTCTTCGCCCGGGAGGGGACGCCCGCCGAGCCGACGCGCCGCTGGGCGGCGCGGCTGTCCCGGCACCTTCCCCGGTTTTAGGGGCCGGAGCCCGGGCGGGGACCCCATCCCGACACGTCCGGGCGGCATCGGAGGAACGTCCGGGGACGCGGCCGGTGTCCCGCCTTGAAAGCGCCTCCGGCCGGTTTTAGAGTGGTCCCGTGATGCTGAAACTGAAGAAGATAGCCGAGACCATCCTCGGCCAGAGCAACGAACAGAAGCTCAAGAAACTTATGCCGATCCTGCGGGAGGTGAACGCCCGGGCCGAGTGGGCGCGAAAGCTCTCGGACGAGGAGCTCCGGGCCCAGACCGACCGGTTCCGGGAGCGGCTCGCGGCCGGGGAGACCACCGACGACATCCTCCCCGAGGCCTTCGCGGTGGTGCGGGAGGCCGCCAAGCGCACCATCGGCCTCTACCCCTACGACGTCCAGGTCCTGGGCGGGATCGTCCTCCACCAGCGGCGGATCGCCGAGATGAAGACCGGCGAGGGGAAGACGCTGGTGGCCACCATGCCCGCCTACCTCAACGCCCTGGTGGGCAAGGTCCACATCGTCACCGTGAACGACTACCTCGCCAAGCGCGACCGTTACTGGATGGGACCGGTGTACGAGTTCCTGGGGCTCTCCGTGGGCCTCCTCCAGGAGGACACCCCGCCCGAGGAGAGGAAGGCGGCGTACCGGTGCGACATCGTCTACGGGACCAACGCCCAGTTCGGGTTCGACTACCTCCGGGACCACATGGTCCTCTCCCGGGACCAGAAGGTACAGGGCCCCCTGGACTACGCCATCATCGACGAGATCGACTACATCCTCATCGACGAGGCCAGAACCCCTCTCATCATCTCCGGTCCCACCGAGGATACCGCGCGGATGTACCGGGAGTTCGCCAAGATCGCGCGGCTGTTCAAGGAGGGCGAGGACTTCACCGTGGACGAGGAGCGGAAGCTCCTCACCCTCACCGACAGAGGCATCGAGAAGGCGGAGAAGCTCCTCAAGTTCGACAACCTCGCCGATCCCCGGGCCACCATGGCCCGCTACTACCTGGAGACGGCGCTGCGGGCGCGGGTCTTTTTCAAGCGCGACCGGGATTACATCGTCAAGGACGGCCGGGTGATCATCGTTGACGAGTTCACCGGGCGCCTGATGCCCGACCGCCGCTACTCCGGCGGCCTCCACCAGGCCATCGAAGCCAAGGAGGGCGTCCCCATCCGCCGCGAGCACCAGACCCTGGCCCAGATCACCCTCCAGCACTACTTCAAACTCTACAAGGGGATCGCCGGGATGACCGGCACCGCCAAGACGGAGGAGCAAGAGTTCAAGGAGATCTACGGCCTCGACGTGGTGGTGATCCCCACCAACCGCCCCCTGATCCGGAAACACCTCCCCGACGTGATCTACCGCACCCGGAAGGCCAAGTTCGAGGCGGTGGCCGACGAGGTGGAGCGGCTCCACAAGGAGGGGCGGCCGGTCCTCATCGGGACCACCTCCATCGAGGACTCGGAGTACCTCTCCAAGCTCCTGAAGAAGAGGAAGCTCCCCCACCAGGTCCTGAACGCCAAATACCACGAGAAGGAGGCGATGATCGTGGCCCAGGCCGGCCGCTACGGGGCCATCACCATCGCCACCAACATGGCCGGCCGGGGCACCGACATCCTCCTCGGGGGGAATCCCGAGTACCGCGCCCGTCAGGAGGCCGATCCGGACGAGGAGCCGGATCGGTATCGGGAGCTCCTGGAGAAGTACAGGAAGGAAGCGGAGGAGGAACGGGCGAAGATCGTGAGGAAGGTCGATCCCGACACCCCCTACGGCCGCTGGGTCCTCTCCCGAATCAAGAAGTGGTGCCAGGAGACGGGGAGGCCGTTCCGGGAGGAGGAATGGCGGGACAAGATCTACGAGGGGGGCCTCCACGTCATCGGCTGCCAGCGGCACGAGGCCCGCCGGATCGACGACCAGCTGGCTGGCCGCGCCGGCCGCCAGGGGGACCCCGGCTCGGCCCAGTTCTTCCTCTCCCTGGAGGACGACCTCCTCCGCATCTTCGGCGGGGATCGGCTGGCGAACCTCATGGATCGGCTGGGGGTGAAAGAGGGCGAGGCCATCGAGCACGAGCTCCTCACCGCCGCCATCCGCCGGGCCCAGAAACGCGTGGAAGAGCGGAACTTCGAGATCCGAAAGCGGCTCCTGGAATACGACGAGATCATGGCCAAGCAGCGGGAGGCCATCTACGCTATCCGGGAACGGTTCCTGCTTCCCGCCCCCGGCGAGGAGCCCGATAACACCGAGCTCTTCCGGTACCTGGAGGAGATCGTCGCCGAGTACGCCGAGATCGTCTGTTCCCGTCACGCTCAGAAGAACGCCGACCCGAGCGAATGGGACCTCTCCGGGCTCTCCCGGGAGCTCTCCCAAGTGCTGCCCGCCCCGCCGGGGAGGGAGGAGCTCGGTGCGCTGGGGGACTACGAGGAGCTGGTGGATCGGGTGCGGGAACTCCTCCTCACACAGCTCGAATCGCAACGGGAGCGGCTCGCTCCCCACTTCCCCACCCTGGCCCGGCTGGTGATCCTGCGGACGGTGGACGAGAACTGGCGCCAACACCTGCTCGAGCTGGACGACCTGCGTGAGGGGATATACCTACGGGCCTACGGGGGGCGGGACCCCTTGATCGAATTCAAGCGGGAAGCCCACCGGCTCTTCCAGGAGATGATCCTGCGGGCGGAGGAGCAGGTGGTGCGGTTCCTGCTGTCGCCGCGACTGGTGATCCGGGAGGCGCCGACGGTCCCGGCGGGCAGGGCACGGGGACGCGCGGCCCGGCCGC
>JAADIW010000132.1 GCA_013151115.1 Caldisericota bacterium | reverse complement strand
ATAAGAGGACTTAATTATGGCTTTTTACAACAGGCTTTCCGCGGATCTGCTGCCCTTTACGATCGCCGCCCCTCGTATCACTTCGATCGGTTGGTCCCGTGGACCACGCTTGCTGTAGCATGAGGCCGTCTGGTTGAGGAGGAGGAGATGGGCATAAAGCGGTATCACTACGCCCGGGACGTGGAGGAGGCCCTATCGCTCCTGCTGGCGTACGAGGGACGGGGGGCGCTCCTCGCCGGGGGGGTGGACCTCGCCCGGGGAGTGGCATCGGAGGTGGAGGGCCTGATCGATATCACCACCGCCGGCCTCGACGGGATTTCCGCCGCCGATGGGGCCCTCCGGATCGGCGCCACCACGACCCTGGAGGGGATCCGGAACTCCCGGGAGGCCCGAGGGTATCTGGAGGGATTCCTGGTCGAAGTCCTGGGACACGTGGCCACCCTCCCCCTCCGGTGGATGGCCACGTTGGGGGGAGCGGTGGTATCCGCCCATCCCTGGGCGGATATCCCCACGGCCCTGATCGCCCTGGGGGCGGAGGTGGCCTGGAGGAACGAGGAGCGGGAGGAACGAGCCTCCGTCGAGGAACTCTATCACCGGCCCTTCCGGGCCATCTTCCGCCGGGCGGTCCTCACGGAGGTCCGACTCCCGGCGTGGTCGGGGGCCTTCGCCTTCGAGAAGGTCTCCCGCAATGCCGGCGATATCGCCCTCATAAACTGCGCGTGTGGCCTCGGCGTGGAGGGAGGGAAGATCGCGTGGGCCCGGGTCGCCGTGGGGGCCACCCCCTACCGGGCGGTGCGCCTCGCCACGGTGGAGGAGCTCCTCGTGGGAGAGGCCCCGACCGCGGAGCTCTGGGCCGAGGCGGGCCGCGCCGCGCAACGGGAGGCGAGGGTAAGCGATGATATGCGGGCATCGGGGGAGTGGCGCCGCGCGGTGATCCCCGTGATCGTGCGGCGGGCCCTGGAGCGAGCAGGGAACGCGGTGATGGGTGACGAACGATGATGAAGATCTATTTCGAGCTCAACGGCGAGCCGGTGTACGTGGAGATAAAGCCGGGCGAGATGCTCCTCGATCTCCTGCGGCGACTGGGAATGAAGTCGGTGAAGGAGGGGTGCCGCACCGGGGAGTGCGGGGCCTGCACCGTCCTCCTGGACGGCAAACCCATCCGCTCCTGTCTCACCTTCGCCGCCAAGGTCAAGGGGCACCGGATCACCACCCTGGAGGGTTTGGGGACCCCGGAGGACCCCCATCCCCTCCAGGAAGCTTTCCTGGAGACGGGAGCGATCCAGTGTGGCTTCTGCACTCCGGGGATGATCCTCGTGGCCCACCATCTCCTCTCCCGTAACCCGGACCCGAGTCCCGGGGAAGTGAGGGAAGCGATCGCCGGGAACCTGTGCCGCTGCACCGGATACGTGAAGATCGTGGACGCGGTGCTCCTGGCGGCGGAGCGCAAGCGAAAGGGGGACTGGCGATGAGGGTCGTGGGAAGGAGCGTGCGCAAGGTGGACGGGATCGCCCTGTCCACAGGGCAGCCGGTGTTCACGCTGGACGTGGACGTCCCCGGGGCCGTGGTGGGGAAGATCCTGCGGTCCCCCCACGCCCACGCCGAGATCGTGCGCATAGATACTTCCCGGGCCGAGGAGCTTCCCGGGGTCCTGTGTGTCCTCCACCATGGGAACGTCCCCCGGATCCCCTACACCACCGCGGGCCAGGGCTGGCCCGAGCCATCCCCCTACGATTCCTTCCTCTTCGACAAGAAGGTGCGGTTCGTGGGGGACCGGGTGGCGGCGGTGGCGGCCATCTCCGAGGAGATCGCCGACGAGGCCCTCCGCCTCATCGAGGTGGAGTACCGGGAGCTCCCCGCGGTCCTGGACCCCGAGGAGGCCACCGCCCCCGGGGCCCCAGTGATCCACGACGAGGGGGAAGCCCGGGGGATCCACGACCCCGAGCACAACATCGCCGCGGCCATCGACATCCGCGTGGGCGACATCGAACGGGGCCTCTCGGAGTCGGACGTGGTGGTGGAGACCACCTGTGAGTTCCCCTACGTACAGCACGTGCCCCTGGAGCCCCACTGCGTCGTCGCTTACCTGGACGAGGAGGGGCGTCTCGTCATCCGTTCCGCCACCCAGGTCCCGTTCCACGTGCGGCGGATCGTGGCCCGGGCGTTGGGGCTGCCCCTCTCGCGGATCCGGGTGATCAAGCCCCGGATCGGCGGGGGGTTCGGAACGAAACAGGAGATCATCCTGGAGGACGTGGCCGCGGCGCTGGCGCTCCGGACCCGGAGGCCGGTGGTGATGAAGTACACCCGGGCCGAAGAGTTCGTGGCCGCCCGCACCCGCCACCCCATGGTGATCCGGGTGGTACTCGGGGCGAAGAAGGACGGGAGGATTCACGCCATCGAGATGGACGTCCTCTCCAACACCGGGGCCTACGGGACCCACTCCCTCACCGTCCTCTCCAACGTGGGCTCCAAGACCCTCCCCCTCTACAACAAGGCGCCGCACCTGTGGTTCCACGGGAAGGCCGTCTACACCAACCTCCCCGTGGCCGGGGCCTACCGGGGATACGGGGCCACCCAGGGCTACTTCGCGCTGGAGGTGGCGGTGGACGAGCTGGCGGAGAAGCTGGGGATGGACCCCCTGGAGCTACGCCTGAAGAACCACATCCGCGCCGGCGAGACCTCCCCCATCTTCGAAAAGATCGGCGAGGGCCGCGCCGGGAAAGCCCAAACCGTGAGATCCTGCGCCCTGGAGGAGTGCATCCGGGAGGGGGCGGCGCGCATCGGCTGGGACGAGAAACGCGGGAAGAGGGTCAGGGACGGGAACTGGGTCCATGGGGTGGGGATGGCCCTCTCCATGCAGGGATCGGGGATCACCGACATCGACATGGCCGCGGCCACCATCGTGATGAACGAGGACGGGACGTTCCGCCTCTTGGTGGGAGCCACCGATTTGGGCACCGGATCCGACACCATCCTCGCCCAGATCGCCGCCGAGGCCCTGGGGGTGCCGGTGGAAGCCGTCTCCGTTTACTCCTCCGACACCGATTTCACCCCGTTCGACACCGGGGCCTACGCCTCCAGCACCACCTACGTCTCCGGCGGGGCGGTGCTCCGTGCGGCCCAGGAGGTGCGGCGCCAGATCCTGGAGGTGGGGGCGGCGATCCTGGGGGAGCCCCCCGAGGCCCTGGATCTGGCCGAGGGCCACGTGGTGAGCCGGAAGAGCGATAAGCGGGTGCCCCTTTCCGAGGTGGGACACCGGGCCATGTACGTCACGGATCAGCGGCACATCATCGCCACCGCCTCCTTCGTGGCGCCCGAATCCCCTCCCCCCTTCGCCGCGTTCTTCGCCGAGGTGGCGGTGGACGTGGAGACCGGGACCGTGCGGGTGGTGAAGTTCGTGGGAGTGGCCGACTGCGGGACCCCGATAAACCCCGCGCTCGCCGAGGGCCAGCTCGAGGGGGCCATCGTCCAGGGGATCGGCCACACCCTTTACGAGGAACTGCTTTTCTCCCCTCGGGGGCGGGTCCGCAACCCGAGCTTGTTCGACTATCGAATCCCCACCGCGGTGGACGTGCCGGACATCGAGGTCGTGCTCATCCCCACCGACGAACCCACCGGGCCGTACGGGGCGAAGTCCATCGGGGAGATCGGGATCAACGGCCCGGCGCCGGCCATCGCCAACGCGATTTACGACGCGGTGGGCGTGCGCCTCCGCCGGATCCCCTTCACCCCCGAGCGGGTCCTTCGGGCGCTGCGCGAGCGGGCCACGCGCTGACCGAGGCCACGGGTCGCCCGGGCCCCCAGATCGTGGGGCGTGGGGGATCACGGGCGTCGCGTACAAGGGGCCACCCACGGTATCCCCCGACGACCCATCGCGGCCGGGTGC
>JAADIW010000043.1 GCA_013151115.1 Caldisericota bacterium | reverse complement strand
AAGCCCGCCCGTGTTATCCCCCTTCCGGTGCATCCCCACCATCCGGGCCATCCGGCCCATTGATCCCGAGAGAAAACCCCAAAAAAGGATTCCTGAGCGACTAGGGCCATAACGGTTGGCCTTCGTGTGTCCCCGGGACGGACGTGCCCGGGAGCACGCGCGGTGGTGTAAGCGGGACGCTTACACGCAGTTCGGTACGGAGGTGAACACTGACATGAAGCGCATCGGCGTGATCGTGGTGTTGTCGGCGATCCTCGGGATGGGCGCGGCGTGGGGAGCCCAGAAGGACGTCTACATCGTCGGCCTGGACGCGGCCTTCCCGCCGTTCACCTGGGTCGAGCGCGGCGAGTACAAGGGCTTCGACGTCGAGGTGATGCGGGCTATCGCTGAGCTGGAGGGCTTCCGAGTGGAGTTCCGGGATCTCCCGTGGGCCACCATCATCACCGCCCTCGCCCAGGGGAAGATCGACATCATCGCCAGCGGCCTCTCCATCACCTGTGAGCGGGACGCGGTGATCGACTACTCCGAGCCCTACTGGGAGGTTGACCAAGCCATCCTCGTGCGGAGCGATTCGGACTACAACGCCATAACCGCCTTCTACGGCACCACGGTGGGGGCCCAGGCCGGGACCACCGGCTACCAGTGGCTGGAGGACAACCTGGTGAAGAAAGGCGTGAATGTCGTGCTCCGGGCTTACGAGACCTACGACATGGCGGTGAGCGATCTCGAGAGCGGGCGCATCGCGGCCGTCCTCTGCGACACCGACACCGCCCAGGGGTTCGTGGAGGCCGGCCGTCGGGTGAGGATCGCCGGGATCGTGAGGACCGGGGAGCAGTACGCCTACGCCGTGAGGGCGGGCGATCCCTACGGGCTCCTCCCCCGGATCAACGACGGCCTCCGTAAGCTCTACGAGTCTGGGGTTTGGGCCGAGCTCATGGCTAAGTACTTCCCGGGGAGGGCCGTGGTCCCGGTGCCGCTGAAGCGGACGCTGGACTGCGACTGAGATCGGACGGGAGGGGGCGGGGCGTCCCGCCCCCTCCCGCCGCCCCGCCGTGTCCGACGTGAGCGTTATCCTCCGCGAGCTCCCCTGGTTCCTCCGCGGGATCGCGGTCACCCTGGAGGTCCTCTCCGGGGTGATGGCGGTGGGTATCGTCATCGGGCTCGCCCTCTCCGTCCTCGAGGTCTACGGGCCCCGTCCGGTGTCCCTCCCCACCACCCTCGTCGAGCGCGCCCTGCGCGGGGTACCGCCCATCGTCCTTCTCCTCCTCGTGTTCTATCTCCCCTGGGACCTCCCCCCGTTGGCGGTGGCCATCGCCGCCCTGGGGCTGTGTTCCGGGGCGTACCAATCGCAGATCTTTCGGAGCGCCATCCGCTCCGTGCCCCGGGGGCAGCTCGAGGCGGGCCTCTCGCTGGGGATGACGCGGGCCCAGACGGTGATCCACGTCGCCCTCCCCCAGGCCCTCCGCCGCGCCATCGGCCCCTGGTCCAACGAGTTCGCCTCCGAGATCAAGGACACCTCCCTGGCCTACATCGTGGGGGTGGTGGAGATACTGCGGCAGGCGCGGTACGTGATCGCGTACACGTTCGGGCACTCGCTGCTGATCTACGGCTTCTGTGCCCTCATCTACTTCGCCCTGACCCGGGCGGGGAACCACTTCATCTACCGGCTCGAGGAGAGGCTCCACATCCCGGGCTTCGAGCCCCGCCGCCCCGTGGGGGAGGAGCGCCGATGGTGAGCTTCTGGGGATTGGCACGGGATTCCCTCCCCGCGCTCCTCGGCGGCGTGGCGGTCACGGTGGAGCTCACCGCGATCTGCATCGCGGCGGGGTTCGTGCTGGGGTGGGCGCTGGCCCTGGGGCGTATCTACGGGGGGAGGTTCGGGTACGCGGTCTGCACCGGATACGTGGAGCTCGTGCGCGGGACCCCCCTCTTGGTGCAGCTTTTCTTCCTCTACTACGGGCTTCCCGACGTGGGGGTGGTGCTCCCGCCCCTCCTCGCCGCGGGCATCGCCATGGGCTTCAACACGGCGGCCTATCAGGCGGAGTACTTCCGCGGCGCGATCCGCGCGATACCGCGGGGCCAAGTGGAGGCCGCGTACGCCCTGGGGATGAGCCGGCTCCAGGCCTTCCGTCACATCGTCTTCCCCCAGGCCATGCGGACCGTGATCCCCGCGTGGTCGAACGAGCTCATCTACATGCTCAAGTACTCCTCCCTCGCCTTCGTGGTCGGGGTCCCCGAGCTCATGGGCCGGGCCAACCTCATCGCCGCGCGGAACTTCCGCTATTTCGAGCTCTACCTCATCGTGGCGGGGATCTACATCGCGCTCGTGTGGACGCTGGCGGGGATCATCTCGCTATTGGAGCGGGCGTTCGCGGTCCCGGGGCTCGGCGAACCCAGCCGGTGACCGCCCCCGCGGGGGGGCCGTGACCCTCAACAGGGGCGGGCGGGGAGCAGCCTCATCCCCAGGAGTTCGGGGCCCGCCAGGGGCTGGACCGCGATGTCCCCGATCCCGGGGCGGACGCGACGGCGTACCCGGAGGCCGAGCGCGATACGGAGCGGCCCACATCCGCGTGCCAGGCGGTCGAGGCGTCCCGGCGGGGGATCGGGGAGGTCGAGGGGGCCGTGTGCCAGGGCGGAGAGGACCCCCCGGATGCCGGGCGACCGCGGCGCCGTGGGCAGATCCCTGATGTGATAGCGGCCGAACCGTCTCCGCTCCGGGTCCCCGTCGCCGAGGTAGAACGCCCGGTGGGCGAGCTCGGGGAACGCGGCGAACAGGGCCAGGGCCGGTTCCCAGTCGCCCCCCAGCGCCTCCCTCACCGCGGGGGCGGCGAACCACGCGCGCAGGTAACGCCCGTACGCCGCGGGCTCGGCCCGGCAGAGCTCGGGGGAGAGGAGGAAGGCGAGGAGGCTCGTGCGCAGGAGCTCGGTGCGGCCCCCGGGTACGATGGGGTCCGGCACCTTTCCCACCCGGACGAGCAGGGCCCGGGCTTTACACTCCCCGAGCTCCACGCTCACGTTTATCTCCGATTGGAGCGAGAAGATACTCATCCGGATCCCCGGGTAGTCGGGGGCGTGGATGAGGTCGTGGATGGTCCGCGCCCCGCGTGCGCAGATGCGCAGGATGTTCAAGCGCAGCTCGCTCCGGGCGATGTCCCGCCGCAAGGCCCGCATCGAGGTCACGTGAACCATCGGGCAACCCCCCGGCGAAAAAAGTTCGTTCCTTCCCACGGTAGGAGCCATCAGCCGTGGACACGGCGGTTAACGACGGGCCCCATCGCCGGGGGCGATCCTAAACCACGCGGGAGCCCGGGACAACCGCGCCCGCCGGGGGCGTCGGTCGGACTCAGGCCCTCCCACGCCCGCGGACGCCGAGGGCCTCGAGGGCCTTTCGCAGGGTGCGGTAGGGGAGGAGGGCGCATTTGAGGCGCGGCTTTATCACGCCCCCCAGCGCGTCGAGCAGCTCCTCCTCCCTCATCTCCCACAGCTCCTCCAGCCTCTTGCCCTTGATCATCTCGGTGAGGAGCGAGGCAGATGCCATGGAGATGGCACAGCCGCGGCCGTCGAACCGCACGTCTTCGGCCACCCCGTTCCGCACCTTGAGCTGGAGCCGCAGCACGTCCCCACAGGGGACGTTGGCCTCGGTGACGTCCACATCGGGATCGGGGAGCGTCCCCTTGTTCCGGGGATTCCTCCAGTGGTCGATGATCAGGTCCTCGTAGGGGCTCATCCTCCGAGCGACTCCCAGACCCGATCCAGGGCTTCCAGGAACAGCTTCACCTCGTCCGCCGTATTGTAAACGTAGACCGAGACCCGGCAGCTCGCCGGGACCCCCAACAGCCGGTGGAGGGGTTGGGCACAGTGATGTCCCGCCCGGATCGCGATTCCCTCCTGGTCGAGGAGCGTCGCCACGTCGT
>JAADIW010000039.1 GCA_013151115.1 Caldisericota bacterium | reverse complement strand
CCAGGCAAGGCGGAACCGGCGCAGGATCCGTCCCCCGCCGTACATTAGCGCGCCCGCGGCGGCGTAGATGAATCCCCCCAGGAGCCCCGCGGGACCGGCCACCGCCCCCGCGGCGGCGAACGCGACCCCGAGCCACGCGCCCCACCAGGGCAGATCCCGGCCCCGGGGGAGGAGGTGCCAGTATCCGGCCGCGAAGCACACGAAGAGCCCGGCCGCCGCCAGCCCCAGCCGCACCCCCGCCTGGCGCACGAACAGGGCGATGGCCAGCACGAACCCGAGCCCCACCAGGGCCGCGGCCCGTCCCCATCGGCGCCGCACGAGCACGAGCAGGGCCGAACAGGGGAAGAAGATGTACGCGAGGAAGCCCCCGAGGAAGTTCCGGTTCCCCATGGTGGCTATGACCGCGTTCATCCCGCCCCCGGGCGCTCCCCCCACCACCACGCCCAGGTACTGGAGGAGACCGAAGAGGGCGTTGCCGACCCCCGCGGCGAGGAGGGCGGCGAGGGCCAGCCCGATTTCCCTCTCCCCGACGAGGGTGTTCGCCGCGAGGATCCCGATGAGGCCGAAGGCCAACACCAGGGCGGCCGATTGGATCACCACCCCGGGGGGCGTGTCCCCGAGGAGGGAGAGGAGGGAGACCAGGAGGAACGCGGCGAGCAGGAACCCGCCCCAGGTGAGGTCCAGCTCCCACCGGCGCCGCACGAGGGCCTCGCCCCCCCACACGATGTAGAGGAGCGCCACGAAGCAGAGGGTGTAGATGGATTTCGTGTAGCCGTATTCGGTGTTCCCGGGGAGGAAGAAGAGGGGCATGGAGAAGAGGAAGGCGACGAAGAGGAGGAACCTGAGCGTCCTCAACCCGTCGGCGAGCTCCCCGCGCTGTCTCCGGGACCTTTTCGACATCGTTCCCCCTCACCCGTGCCCGATCATAGCGCCCCCCGCCGATCGCGAAAAGCTTGGGGCACGGCCGCACCCGGGTATACTTGGGCCGGTTTTCCGTCATGAAGATCCGCGGCGCAATGCTCATACGTGAGCTCGTGGTACGCGTGCCCAACCGGGTGGGGCTCCTGGCGGACATCGCGAACCTGCTCGCGGAGAAGGGGATAAACATCATCGCCGTTTACGGCTCCGCCGGGGGCGAGCTGGCCGAGATACACCTCATCACCGACGCCCAGCTCTACGCCCGGGAGGCCCTGGAGGGGGCGGAGTACCCCGTGGACCAGGAGGAGGTCATCCTGCTCGAGCTCCCACACCGGCCGGGGTTCCTACGACGGGTGACGGAGGCCCTCCGCCGCCACGGCGTGGACATCCGCTACCTCTACGCCACGGCCCCCGCCTGGAGCGAGAAGAGCCTCGTCGTCCTCTCCTGCGACAACAACGGGAAGGCCCTGGACCTCCTGCGGGAGAGGTGACCGTCTAGAGCAGTGCCCGCAGGCGCCCGACCAACGGCGCCATCGCCCGCCTGCCCGCGGCCACCGCTTCGGCGATCCTGCCGAACTCCAGGGCCCCGATGTCCGAGACATCAGGATGCACGATGAGGAGCCGCTCACCGAGGCGCTCCCTGGCCCGCGAGACCTTCGTGTGCAGGAGCTCCCGGGAGGTCACGTTGTAGGTCTGCAGTATCACGTCCGCGGGCGTGCGGAGATCGGGCCGGCCCCGCGACCGCACCAGCACCCCCAGGACGACCTCCGCGCCCCATTCGGCCGCCACGTCCACCGGGAGGTTGTTCACCGCCCCCCCGTCGATGAGGAGCCGCCCGTCGAGGGGCACCGGGGGCAACACCCCGGGGAGGGCGGCGCTGGCGAGGATCCCCTCGTGCAGCGGGCCCTTCCGGATGATCACCTGCTCGCCGGTCACGATGTCCGCGGCGATGACCCCGAACGGGATATCCAGTTCCTCGAACCTCTTCCCCTTGCAGAGGAGCCGAAGGAATTCCCGGAACTGTGCGAGGAGCCGGCGTTCCTCCTCGGTGGGGTAATGGCCGTGGATGTGGCCGAGGATGGACTGGATCACCACCCGCTCGAGCAGCCGTCTGTAGGAGGTGGTGATCCCGAAGAGCCGGTTCAGGTCCAGCGCCTCGAGCACCCGGACCAGGCGCTCGAGATCTTGTCCCACGGCGTAGAAGCCGCCCACGATGGCCCCCATGCTGGTCCCGAGGACGAGGTCGGGCTCGATCCCGGCGCGCAGGAGCTCGAGGATCACCCCCACGTGGGCGAACCCCCTTGCCCCACCCCCCCCGAGCACCAGCGCGAACCTGTGTCCCATGGCGCGGAAATCATACCGGCCAACCCCGTGGCCGTGGGTGGCCGCCGCCCTCCAGGTCGCATAACATGCCGGCTACGGGGGAGAACCATGGCCGGTACACGCACGGTGCGGATCCTGCTCGTGGGCGTGGGCAATTTGGGCCGGCGCTTCTGCCGCATCCTCGCTGCCAAATCCCCCCGCCTGGAGGCCCGCTACGGGCTGCGCCTCTCCCTGGTGGGGGCGGCGGATTCCGGGGGGATCGCGTACGCGCCGGGGGGCCTCGATCCGGGGCTCATCGCGGCCCTCAAGGAACGCGGCGACTCGGTGCGGGCCTACCCCGGCGCGGGCGCGACCGGCACCGCCCTGGAGCTGGTGCGGGAGGCCGAGGCAGATCTCGTCTGCGAGGCGACGCCGGTGAACCTCGCGGCCGGGGCCGAACCGGGCCTCTCGGTGATCCGGGAGGCGCTCGCGCGGGGGATGCACGTCGTCACCCCCAACAAGGGCCCGATCGTGCTCGCCTACCGGGAGCTCGTGGGGCTCGCCCGGGAGCGGGGGGTGGAGCTCCGATTCGACGGCACCGTGGCCGGGGGACTCCCGGCGCTGTACCTGGGAGCGCGTGATCTCCGTGGGGCGGAGATCCGCCGGGTGGAGGCGGTGCCGAACCTCGTCACCGGGTATATCCTCGATCTCCTCGCGGACGGGCTCCCGTGGGAGGAGGCCCTGGGGCGGGCCCGAGATGAGGGCGCCCTGGAGGCCGATCCCTCCTTCGACCTCGACGGCTGGGACGCGGCGGCGAAGCTCGTGATCATCGTAAACCACGTCCTCGGATATCCCGCGACGCTGGGGGACGTGGAGCGGGAGGGGATCCGGGGGGTGGATCCCGGGGAGGTGCGCCGGGCGCGGGCGCGGGGCGGGCTCTTCCGCCTGGTGGCCCGGGCGGAGCTGGTGGACGGGGGGTATCGCCTCGCCGTGCGCCCCGAGGAGATCCCCCCGGGGCATCCCCTGTCGCACCTGGGGCGAAAGGGGATGGGGGTGGTCTACCACACCGATATCTACGGGACCATCTCCGCGGCGATCCGGGAGGAGGACCCCGTCCCCTCCTCCGCCACCATGCTCCGCGATATCCTCGATATCTACTGCGGCCGGAGCACATCCGCTCCTTGACAGGAGGAGGGCCGGCCCCGAAAATATGGTTACGGTTGGGGCCGTAGCTCAGTTGGGAGAGCGCTGGCATGGCATGCCAGAGGTCACGGGTTCAAGTCCCGTCGGCTCCACCAT
Source organism: Caldisericota bacterium (assembly GCA_013151115.1). Taxonomy (GTDB): domain Bacteria; phylum Bipolaricaulota; class Bipolaricaulia; order Bipolaricaulales; family Bipolaricaulaceae; genus UBA3571. Next base: position 401 of record JAADIW010000039.1, on the reverse strand, counting down.
TTTTTGCGCCCTGTTCCTGTTATCCGCGTTGATCCCCTTCCTCCCCGCCCACGGGGCCCCCACGCTCCGGGCCTCCCTCGGGTGGCAGGGGATCCCGGTGGTGGACGCCGTTAACCCCCTGTACGTCAGCATCGCCAACCCCGATCCCGATCCCCTCCGGGGAGAGCTCGAGGCCTCGCAGCGGGTGGGCTCCCCCTGGCGGGGTTGGGCCCGCGTGTCCATGGCGCTCGAATTCCTCCTGCCCCCCGGCGGGAAGGCCACGTACCCCCTCCCGTGGCCCCTCGTGTCCGGGGCCCGGGCGATATCGCTGCGGCTCCGCCGCGGGGAGGAGGTACTCGTCGAGCGGGAAGTTCCCGTCCCCCGCCCGGCCGACGGCCTCCACGGTTACCTCGGGCCCCCGC
>JAADIW010000051.1 GCA_013151115.1 Caldisericota bacterium | reverse complement strand
CCCTTGCCGTGGATGATGTGGCCCACGTGGAAGCCGGAGATGAGGAGCTTGTCGAGCCAGGCCTCCACCGCCCGCAGCGCCTCCTGGACCTTCATCCCGTGGACGTACAGCTCGAGGTCCACCCCGCCCTTCACCCTGACCTCGGGCTGCGGCCGGGACGGGGCCGCGGGGCGCGTACCGCGGACGGGCTCGAGCTCGCGGGGGTCGAGCCAGATCCGCTTCCCCTTCACCTCCACCTCCACGCGCTCCCCGTCCACCGCCCGCACCACTCCCGTGGCCTTGGTGGCCCGGAACCGCACCGTCTGGCCCACCTCGAACCTCGGGGCCGGGCCGGCCCGGCGGGGGGAAAGGGCGTCCACGCGCTCGGAGAGCTCCTCCAGCCGCTTGAGGGCCGCGCGCCGCGCCGCGAGATCGCCCTCCTTGGCCGACGAGATGAGGCGCTCGATCTCCCTCTTGGCGCGGCGGATCTCCTCCTCCAACCGCGCGAGCTCCCGCCCGAGCTCCGCCCTCCGCCGCTCCCTCAGCCGCTCGAGCCGCCGTTCGTACTCCTCCCGCAGCGTCCTCGTTCGGGACAGTTCCTCCTCCAGCTCCCGCCGGGCCCGCTCGAGCCGCGAGCGCTCCTCCGTCAACGCCCGGATGATCTCCTCCGCCCTCACTTCCCCCGAGGAGAAGTGGGATCGCGCCGCTGCCACGATCTCCGGCGCGAGCCCCAGCCGCTCGGCGATGATGAGCGCACAGGAGCTCCCCGGTACCCCCTCCAGCACCCGGTAGGTGGGCGAGAGGGTCTCGAGGTCGAATTCCATGGAACAGGATTTCACCTCGGGGTGCATGATGGCGAAGTTCTTGAGGGGGGTGAGATGCGTCGCCACCGCCACCGTGGCCCCGGTGGCGAGGAGGTACTCCAGGATCGCGAGCCCAAGGGCCGCTCCCTCCTGGGGATCGGTCCCCGCCCCGAGCTCGTCCAGGAGGATCAGGGTGTCGGCGTCGGCCTCCCCGAGTATCCCCACGATGTTGGTCATGTGGGAGGAGAAGGTTGACAGGGACTGTTCGATGGATTGCTCCTCGCCGATGTCGGAGCGGACCTTGCGGAAGATCCGGAGCCGGGTGCGGGGCGAGGCGGGGAGGGGTATCCCCGCCTGGGCGAGGAGGGCGAAGAGGCCGATGGTCTTCAGGGTCACCGTCTTCCCCCCGGTGTTGGGCCCGGTGATCACCACCATCCGCCGGGGATCGCCGATGGCGATGGTGATGGGGACGGCCCGGTCCCCGAGCAGGGGATGCCGCGCCTCCACCAGCTCCACCGCCCCGGCCTCGGAGAGCTCGGGGACCACGGCCTCCGCGGCCTCGGCGTAGCGGGTCCGGGCGTACAGCGAGTCCACGCGGGCGAGGATCTCGACGTCGCGGAGGAGGTCCCGCTCCTCCGCGTGGAGCATCGCCACGAGCTCCGCCCGGATCCGGCGGACCTCCCGCTCGATCTCGTCCTCGATCTCCCGGAGGCGGTTGTTGTCCCGCACCGCCGCGGCGGGCTCGGCGAACACCGTCTGGCCGGAGGCGGAGGTATCGTGTACCACGAGCTCCACCAATCCCTGGGCCCCGGACTTCATGGGGACCACCAGCCTACCGCCCCGCTGGGTGATGACCGGGTCCTGGACGAGCTCCCGGTGGCGGTCGATGAACGCCCGGAGCTTCCGGGTGATCTCCTGAACCAGCTCCCGGCGCTGGCGGTGGAGGAGCCTGAGGGTGGGGGTGGCGTCCTCCCGGATCCTCCCGTGTTCGTCGATCATCCGCCGGATCGCGGCGAGGAGGGGCCGCTGGTCGGAGAGCCGTTCCACCAGGCGGGCGAGCCCGGGATAACGGGGGCTCGAGAGCTCCATCCGGATCCGCATCGCCGCCTCGATGAAGTCCGCGACGTCCAGGAGCTTCTCGGGGTCGAGATCGCCGTGCTCCCGCGCCTCGTCCAGGATGGGCCGGATGTCGGATAGCCCCCCGGGGACGAACCCCCGGGCCACCGCCTCCCGCATCTCCTCCACCAGCCCGTACTCCTTCCGGATCGCCGCGAGGTCATGTCTCGGCTCGAGGGAAAGGACCGCCTCCCGCCCCAGGGACGAGGCGGCGTGGCGGGCGATGAGCTCCAGGACCTTCCGGTACTCCAGGTCCCGCAGCGTCCGTTCGTTGGCGACGCCCATCTAGAAGTCCACCCCGCGGGAGAGGATCTCCCGGGCCTCCGCGACCATCCCCTCGATGATCTCCCGCACCGGCTTTACGTCGCGGATGAGGCCCGCGATCTGGCCCGCCATAAGGGATCCCGTCTCGGTATCCCCGTCGTAGACCGCGCGCCTCAGGCCCCCCACCGCCAGGGCCTCGAACTCCTCGGGGTCCCTGCCCTCCTCCTCGTAGCGCGCCAGGGTCTTGGTGAGCCTGTTGAGGAGGCAGCGCACCGGGCGTCCCAGGGTCCTCCCGGTGACGATGGTGTCCCGGTCTTTGGCCCTGAGGATCGCCCGTTTGTAGTTGGGGTGCACCGGTGCCTCCTCCGAGGCCACGAATCTCGTCCCCAGCTGGACCCCCTCCGCTCCCAGGGCCAGGGCGGCGGCCATCCCCCGGCCGTCGGCGATCCCCCCGGCGGCCACCACCGGGATCGAGACGGCGTCCACCACCTGGGGTACCAGGGCCATGGTGGTGATGGTGCCGATGTGCCCCCCGGACTCCATCCCCTCGGCGATCACCCCGTCCGCCCCGTACTTCTCCATCCGCACCGCCAGCGATACCGCGGGCACCACGGGGAACACCACGATCCCGGCCCCCTTGAGGGCGTCCATGTACTTCGCGGGGCTCCCGGCGCCGGTGGTCACCAGGGCCACCCGTTCCCTCACCACCACCTCCACCTGCTCGGGGACGTTGGGGTCCATGAGCATGAGGTTCACCCCGAAGGGCTTGTCGGTGAGCTCCCGCACCCGGGCGATCTCCCGTTCCAGGTCCTCGGGGGACATGCCGCCGGAGCCGATGATCCCCAGTCCCCCCGCCTCGGAGACGGCGGCCACCAAGGGGGCCCGCGCCACGTGGGCCATTCCCCCGGAGAAGATGGGGTATTTGATCCCCAACAGTTCGCAGATCCTGTTCGCCATGACGCACAAATATAGCCACCGCGGGCGCTCGTCCCAAACGCGCATCCTTTTTCCGGATCCCGCTGGAGTTCGCTAAGATTTCCCCGGATGGAGATACGGGGGATCCGAAGGGAAGACGTGGCGCGGGCGATGGAGCTCCTGCGGGAGGCGTTTTCCGCGGAGCTCTCGACCTGGGGGGCGGACATGGCCCGGGCGGAGGCCGTCCTCCGGACCCTCCTGTCCCTGGGTCGCCTCCCGCTCCGGGCCCTGAGGCTCCTGGGGCTGAAGTTCGAGGTGTGGGTGGCACGCGAGGGGGGCGAGGTCATCGGGGTCCTGGGGCAGTTCGACGGTCGCCCCCCCATCCTCTCGGGGATCGCGGTGGCCCGGGAGGCGCGGGGGAGGGGGGTGGCCAAGGCCCTGCTCCGCCACGCGTTCGCCGATCTGAGGCGGAAGGGGGCCCCGCTGGTCTTGGGATCGGTGCGCGCGGGCAACACGGCCGCCCTCGAGCTCTGCGCCTCCGTGGGGATGGAATCGTACGGCAGGGTCCGGATCTACACCGTGCCCCTCCCCCCCCGGGCCCTCCCCGTGATCCCGGCGGGGGTCACGGTGCGGGCCGGCAGGGGGGCCGATGTGGAGAGGCTCGCCCCCTCCGGCACGGATGGGGAGTCCCTCCGGCGGCTCTCGCGCCTGAACGCGGCCTTCGCCCCGTGGCCCCTGCGCCTGGTGGGGATCCGACGGTCCGCCATCGCGGCCGAGATCGGGGGGGAGCTCGTCGGATTCATGGCCCTCCAGACGGGGAGATACTGGGGCGGCGCCACCGTCCAGGCCCC
>JAADIW010000058.1 GCA_013151115.1 Caldisericota bacterium | reverse complement strand
TTGCCGATGATCTTCACCATAACATCCCATTCTAAACCCTCGGCGCCCCATGTGCGTAAGAAAAAGGGGGGGCCATCCCCCGCAGGCGGATGGCCCCCCTGGGGATCACGACGTTACTCCTCGGGCTCGCCGGGCCAGGGGCCGACGACGCCGTCCACGGCCCACTGCATGGTGATGAGGGTCTCATAGGAGGGCCAGGTGCCCTCGGGGATGCGGAGGACGCCCTTGCGATCGTAGACCGGGCCCTGGAACGGGTCGAAGGTGATGCCCGGTTCACCGAACTGGGAGTGGCGGATCATGACGAGATCGTAGATGCTGACCTTGCCGAAGACGGGGTGATCGATGACCTTCGCCTTGAGCTCATCCTCCCATACCGGGTTGATGGGCACGCCGAAGTCCGCCCCGAGCTCCACCGCGCCCTGGGGCAGCGTCCACCAGTAGTCGATGTGGGCCAGGTTCTCCGGGGTGTAGATCCCCTCTTTGACCTTGAGGAGGAAGTCGCGATAGATGGCCTCCCAGTGGACGAGCTGGCCGGAAACCACGTAATCCGGCGCGAACTTCAACATCGGCGAATAGTGGGCGAAGGAGGGGAGCTTGTGCTCCGCTGCCACCTGGACCACGGTGGGGGAGTCCTCGGTGAACGCGAACACGTCACACCCCTCGGCGATCAGGGCCTCGGTGGCCTCCTTGGCGGCGGCGGGGTCATACCAGGAGAAGATCCAGCGCACGTGCACCTCGGCATCGGGATTTACCTCGCGGACCCCGATGGTGAAGGCGTTGATGTGGCGCTTCAGCTCCGGGATGGGGTGTGCCGCCACATAGCCCACCTTCCCCGTTTTGGTGAGGGCGCCGGCGATAAGGCCGTTCAGGTAGTAGACCTGATAGAAGTCGGCCATGTAGGTCGCCATGTTCTTGTAGCGCTTGAACCCCGAGCAGTGGGCGAAGATGACGTCCGGATAACGCATGGCGGCCTCAAGCGTTCCGTCCATGAAACCGAAGCTGGTGGTGAAGATGACGTTGCAACCCTGGGCCACCAACCGGTCGATGATGGCGCCCTCCTGGCCCTCGGGCACGGACTCCACGTACACCGTCTCAAGCCAGTCGAACTCCTCGTCCACGATCCGGCGCGCGTAGTCGTGGGCGTAGGTCCAACCGAGGTCGCCAATGGGCCCGACGTAGACGAAACCGGCTTTGATCTTGTCGGCGCTGAGAGCGATCGCGCCCATCAACACAACCGCCGCAAGCACTAACGCGAACTTGCGCATACGCTCACCCCCTCCTCGATATTCGGGCATTTTTCGCCCAACGTAAGCGTCCCTCCGCGTCACCTCTCACCCCCCTTCTACCTCTGGCCGCGCACGTAGGGAACCCCGAGCGAAGCGGGCGCGCCCCGCTTCACCTTGCGGAGTCCGGCCACGGCCAGGACTAGTATAGCGAAAGCGTAGGGCATGAGCTTGAGAAATTCCGGAGGGAACCACGCCTGTAGCCGATAAGCCAAGTGATAAAGGGCCCCAAACAGCACCACCCCTCCCAACGCTTGGAGCGGGTCCCACGCGGCGAAGATCGTGAGGGCGATCACGATCCATCCCATCCCCGCCGTCATGCCCTCGGTCCAGGCGGGACGGTATTCCACGGAGAGGACCCCCCCCGCGCCCCCCGCCAGCACGCCGCCGAAGATCACACACAGGTACTGCACCGCGAAGACGTTGATCCCCATGGCGTCCGCGGTGGAGGGGGATTCACCCACGGAGCGGATGGCGATCCCCCAGCGGGTCTTATAGAGGATGAACCAGAGGACGACCGCGAGGACGATCCCGATATAGGTGAGATAGCTATGGCCTCGGAACAGGGCCTCTCCCAAGATGGGGATCCGCTCAAGCCCGGGGATCGTGGCCTTGGGCAAGGGGTTCTTCAGGGAGATCCCCACCCACGAGGTCCCGAGGAGGCCGGATAGCCCCAAGCCGAAGATGGTGAGGGCGAGCCCCGAGACGTACTGATTGGCCCGGAGGGTCACGGAGAAGAACGCGTGGATCAGGGCGGCGAATCCGCCCACCACCGCCGCGGCGAGGATCCCGAGCCAGGGGTTCCCTGTGCTCTGGGCCACGGCGAAGGCCGACAGGGCCCCGAGGATCATCATCCCCTCGACCCCGAGGTTCACCACCCCGGCACGCTCCGCGTATATCTCGCCCAACGTCCCCCACAGGAGCGGCGTCCCGTAGGCCAAGGCCCGCTTCAGGGTGTCTACGATCCAGCTTTCCCAGCCCATTCCTGCCCCTTGCGCACGAGCCGAACCCTCCAGTAGAGGAGCACCTCCACCCCGATGAGGAAGAAGAGGATCAATCCGTTGAAGACCCCGGTGATCTGGAACGGCATCTGGAGGGTGACCTTGATCTCGTCGCCGGCGGCGAAGATGAGCCCGAAGAGAAGGGAGGTGATGATGGCCGCCATGGGACTCCCCCGGGCGAGCCAGGCCACGATGATCGCGGTATATCCGTAACCCAGGGACACGTGATCGGGCTCCAACAGCCGATGGTGTATTCCCGCCACCTCCCCCACGCCGGCGAGCCCGGCGAGCCCCCCGGACAGCAACATCACCCACAGGCTCACCCCGAGGAAGCTTATCCCGGCGTAATGGGCGGCATCCGGGGAATCGCCCACCACCCGGATCTCGTAACCCAGCCGGGTACGGGAGAGAATCAGGGCGGCGAGGACCGCGGCGGCAATCCCGATCACGAGAGTGGGCCAATGCACCTTGGAGTACCTGATCAGGGGCAACCACGCATCCCGGGGGAAGAGGTCGGTGTACGCGAAGCCGCGCATGGTAGGCCCCCGCCACGGGCCGTATATCAGCCATTTCACGAAGTACGCCATGATATAGTTCATCATCAAGGTGGAAATGACGTCATTCACCTGGAGTTTCACCTTGAGGAGCGCGGGAATTATCCCCCACACCGCTCCGGCAACGAATCCCAAAACGAACATGGCGGGGATCTTCCAGGGGGCGGGGATCCCCGAGAAAAGGGCCACCCAAGTGGCGGCCACCGCCCCGGCGAGGAGCTGCCCCTCCGCCCCAATGTTCCAGAATTTCGCGCGGAACGCGATGACCAGGCCCACGCCGCACAGGAGGAGGGGGATCGTGCGCCGGAGGATCTCCATCAGCCCGAAGCGCGTCCCCAGAGTGGTCCGCCCGATGGTGGAGTAAGCCTTTACAGGGCTCACGCCGTAGGCCCAGAAGATGAAGGACATCACCACCAGCGCCGCGGCTATCGCCAGGAGGGAGTACCCGAGGATCGCCGTCCGGGTCGGGGCCAATCGCCTCTCGAACACGAAGGGTCCGAAGCGCTTCACAACACCACGCCCCTCTTCTCGCCCGCCATCATGAGGCCGATCTCCTCCAGGCTCGCGGTCTCGGGGGCCACCTCGCCCATGATCTCCCCCTCGAAGATCACCGCGATCCGGTCCGCGAGCGACATCAATTCCTCGAGATCCTCGGAGATGAGGAGGATCGCGGCGCCACGGCGGCGCTGTTCGAGGAGGATCTGCCGGATCTGTTCCGTGGCGCCCACGTCCAGACCGTAGGTGGGATGGGCGGCGATGATGAGGGCCGGCTCCCCCGACAGCTCCCGCGCCAGGATCAGACGCTGGATGTTGCCGCCCGAAAGCAGTTTGGCCGGGGTATCGGGGCCCGGGGTCATGATCTCGTATTCCTCGATGGCATGGTGAGCGAAGCGCCTCACCGCCCGCAGGTTGAGGAGGAAGCCCCGGCAGAAGGGCGGACGATGGTGCTTCTTCAGTATGAGGTTCTCCGCCACCGACATCTCCGGGACGATCCCCATCTTGAGACGTTCCTCGGGGATATGGGCCACCCCTTTGTCCGCGATACGGCGGGGGTTCCGGTTGGTGACACGTCCCCAAGGACCACCACCCGGCCCCGGGTGGCCCGCCGCAGCCCCGTTATCACTTCCACGAGCTCCTTCTGCCCGTTCCCCGCGACGCCGGCGATCCCCAGGATCTCGCCCCGGCACACGGAGAACGAAACCCCCTTCAGGGCGGGGAGCCCTCGGTCGGAAATGGCCCACAGATCCTCGACAACAAGCGCCTCAGTTCCCCGCTCGCACGCGGCCTTCTGCAGGCGGAACACGACCTCTCGGCCCACCATCATCTTGGCCAGGGCGGGCTTGTCCACCTCCGAGGTGGGCAGGGTCGCGACCACCTTCCCCCGGCGCATCACCGTCACCCGGTCGGAGACCGCCATCACCTCGTCGAGCTTGTGGGTGATGAAGATCACCGAATGCCCTTCCTCCTTCATCCGCGCGAGGATCCGGAAAAGCTCCTCCGCCTCCTGGGGGGTCAGGACCGAGGTGGGCTCGTCGAGGATGAGGATGTCCGCCCCCCGCACCAGGGCCTTTATGATCTCGACACGCTGCTGTTCCCCCGCGGAGAGCTGCCAGATGTACGCCTTGGGATCCACCTTGAGGCCGTAACGTTCGCCCAGCTCCAGGATCTTCTCTTCCACCGCCCGGGCGGGGACGAGGAAGGGCGCCCCGGCGAGGCCGAGAACGACGTTTTCGGCCACGGTGTGACGCGGCACGAGCTTGAAGTGTTGGTGGACCATCCCGATTCGGTGCCGGATGGCATCGCGGGGGCTCCTGATCCGAACGCGCTTGCCGTAGAGGTAGATCTCGCCCGCGTCGGCCTGATAGAGGCCGTAGAGGATGTTCATGAGGGTGGTCTTTCCGGCACCGTTCTCCCCGAGCAACGCATGTACCTCGCCGGCCTTTACCTCGAACGTGACCCCGTCGTTGGCCACGACGCCGGGGAAGACCTTGGTGATATCCCGCATGAGGAGGGCGACATCGTGGGGGGAAGCGAGCGGTTCCCGTTGGACGTCCGTTCTCTTCGCCGCCATGATGTTGGCATAGTATAGCAGGACCGGTAGGTAGACTGTCAAGTTGTCTTACAAGCAGAGCAGTGTTATACTGGCTTTTCGTTACAGGGAGATTTTTATGTTGGACAGGGTTAAATCGCATCGATATGCTGGTTTACTGGTCCAATTGACCCCAATATTTGCTGTACTGGTAGCTTTTCTCATCGGTGCGTTGATGTTGCTCCTCCTGAAGGTGAACCCAGCGATGGCCTTCAAAGCCCTTTTCCAAGGGGCCTTTGGCGATCTAAACGCCATCGCTGACACCATCGTCAAGATGACCCCGCTTCTCTTCGTGGGCTTGGGAATTTGCATCAGTTTTCGAGGGGGAGTGTTGAATATCGGGGGAGAAGGGCAGCTCGTGGTGGGTGCTTTGGCGGCCACCGCCATCAGTCTGGCCGGGAGGGGCCTTCCTGGGTGGCTCCTGGCCACCGTTTCCCTCCTCGCCGGTGCCTCGGCCG
>JAADIW010000125.1 GCA_013151115.1 Caldisericota bacterium | reverse complement strand
GGCGATCTACACCGTGACCCTGGGGGCGACCCGGGAGGACGGCGGCACCCGGACGCGGGTGGTCACCGTGGGCGGCGAGCGGGCCCTCCCCTTCCACCACTTCGAGGGGGAGATCCCCAATCCCCCCGTGGTGGCGATGGAGGTGTGGGACGTCCCGCCCGAGGACTGGCCCGATCCCGTGCGGGGCCCGTTCGCCGATGTGCTCGCCTCCCCCGGGGAGTGGGCGCGCAAGTGCGTGGAGGAGTTCGGGGCGGACCTCATCTGCCTGCGACTCGTGGGCTGTGATCCCAACGGGGAGAACCGCTCTCCGGAGGAGGCCGCGGCCGCGGTGCGGGAGGTCCTCGCCAGCGTGGGGGTGCCGCTCATCGTCTGGGGCTGCGGTAACCCGGACAAGGACAACGAGGTCTTCCCGGTGGTGGGCGAGGCCGCGGCCGGGGAGAACTGCCTGCTGGGGACGATCACCCAGGACAACTACAAGACCCTCGTCGCCGTGGCCACCGCCTACAAGCACAAGCTCATCGCCGAGTCGCCGGTGGACATCAACATCGCCAAGCAGGTGAATATCCTGGCGATGGACGCCGGCTACCCCCTGGAGGACCTGGTGATCTACCCCTCCACCGGGGCCCTGGGATACGGGATCGAGTACGTCTACTCCATCATGGAGCGGGCGAGGCTCGCCGGCCTCGGGGGCGACAAGCTCATGGCCCAGCCCATCCTGTGCGATATCGGCCGGGAGGTCTGGGGGGTGAAGGAGGCCCGCGCCCCCCGCGAGGAGCGGCCCGAATGGGGGGACGAGGGGCTCCGTGGCCCCCTGTGGGAGGCCACCACCGCCTACATGTACCTCCTCGCCGGGGCGGACATCCTCGTGATGCGGCATCCCGAGGCGGTGCGGGCCGCCAAGCGGACCATCCGGGCGCTCATGGGGGAGGCGCGATGATCCTCATCGGGGAGCGGATCAACGCGGGGTTCAAGGATATCGCCCGGGCGATCCGGGAGAAGGCGGCGGGGCCGATCCAGGAGTGGGCCCGGAAGCAGGCGGCCGCGGGGGCGGATTACATCGATGTGAACATCGGCGCGGCCTCCAGGGACCCCGCCGACATGGCCTGGCTGGTCCGGGTGGTGCAGGAGGCGGTCCCCACCCCGATCTCGGTGGACAGCAACCGCCCCGAGGTCCTGCGGGCGGGGCTCGAGGTGCTGGACGGGCGGCCGGCCCTGGTGAACTCCACCACCGCCGACGACGATAAGCTCGCCGAGATCGTCCCCCTGGCGGTGGAGTACGGGGCCGGGCTCATCGGGGTGGCCATGGACCAGCGCGGCAGCCCCCAGGACGTGGAGCGGCGGGTGGAGAACGGGGCCAAGATCTTCATCGCCGCCACCGAGGCCGGCCTCCCCCCCGACCGGATCTTCCTCGACCCCGTCCTCATGCCCATCAGGTTCATGCAGGACCAGGCGGTCAAGGTCCTGGAGGCGATCCGCGAGTACACCCTGCTCTCCGACCCCCCTCCCCACATCTCGGTGGGGCTCTCCAACATCTGCTCCAAGACGAAGGAGAGAAGCCTGATCACCCGGACGTTCGTGGTGATGGCCATGGCCGCGGGGCTGGACGCGGCCATCTGCAACGTCCTGGACGGGGAACTCATGGCCGCGGTGGCCACGGCCGAGGTGATACTGAACAAGGAGATCTACTCGGACGACTTCCTCAAGGTCTGGGCCCTGAAGCGGACCAAGGGAGGTGAGTGATGGAGCGGAGCATCGACAGGGCGGCGCGGGAGATGTTGGGGGTAGCGAAGGAGCGGGGCCTCGTGACCGCCTGGGACCGGTACGAGGCCCAGACGCCCCAGTGCCGCTTCGGGGCGAGCGGGCTCTGCTGCCGGATCTGTGTGATGGGGCCGTGTCGGATCGTGGAGGGGAAGTCGACCGCCGGCGTCTGCGGCGCCGGCGTTGACACCATCGCCGCCCGGAACCTCGTCCGGATGATCGCCGCCGGGGCCGCCGCCCACTCCGATCACGGCCGGGATGTGGCCCATACCCTGCTCTCCGCGAGCCGCGACGGCGATTACACGGTGAAGGACCCGGTGAAGCTCCGCCGGGTGGCCTATTCCTTCGGGATAGAGGCCGAGGGCAAGGACGACCGCGAGCTCGCCCGGGAGGTGGCGGAGGCGGCCCTGGCGGAGTTCGGCAAGCAGGAGGGGGAACTCCTCCTCGCCTACCGGGCCCCGGAGCCCCGGGTGGAGCGCTGGCGCCGCTTGGGGATCATGCCGCGGGGGATCGATCGCGAGGTCGTGGAGATCATGCACCGCACCACCATGGGGGTGGACGCGGACTACCGGAACATCATCCTCCAGGGGATGCGGTGCGCCTTGGCCGATGGCTGGGGCGGCTCCATGATCGCCACCGATCTCCAGGACGTCCTCTTCGGGACCCCCTCCCCCCTGCGGGCCAGGGTGAACCTGGGGGTGCTGGATCCGGAGGCGGTGAACATCGTGGTCCACGGCCATGAGCCCACCCTGTCGGAGATGATCGTCCTCGCGGCCCGGGATCCCGAGCTCCGGCGCCTGGCCGAGGAGGTCGGCGCCAGGGGGATCAACATCGCCGGTATCTGCTGCACCGCCAACGAGATCCTCATGCGCCACGGGATCCCGGTAGCGGGGAACTTCCTCCACCAGGAGCTGGCGGTGATGACCGGCGTCGTGGACGCCATGGTGGTGGACGTGCAGTGCATCATGCCCGCCCTCTCGGATCTCGTGAAGCACTTCCACACCGTGCTCATCACCACCTCCCCCAAGGCGGCGATCCCCGGGGCCGAGCACGTGGAGTTCTCTGAGGACCGCGCCCTGGAGGTGGCCAAGGAGATCGTCAGGAAGGGGATCGAGAACTTCCCGCGCCGCAACGGCGGGGCCCGCGTGCCGGACGAGGCCATGGACCTCATCGCCGGGTTCACCGCGGAATCGGTGTTCTACTTCCTCGGTGGGCGGTACCGGGCCACCTATCGGCCGCTGAACGACGCCATCATCGACGGCCGGCTCCGGGGGGTGGCGGGGATCGTGGGCTGCAACAACCCCAAGATCACCCAGGATTTCGCCCACGTGGAGATGACGAAGGAGCTCATCAAGCACGACGTGCTGGTGGTGACCACCGGATGTGCCGCCATCGCCGATGCCAAGGCGGGGCTTCTGCGGCCCGAGGTGGCGTTCGAGTTGGCGGGCAAGGGCCTCCAGGAGATATGCGAGGCCGTCGGGATCCCCCCGGTCCTCCACCTCGGGGCCTGCGTGGACAACTCCCGGATCCTCATCGCCCTTACCAACATGGTCCACGAGGGGGGCTTGGGGGACGACATCTCCGACATCCCCGTGGCCGGGGCGGCCCCGGAGTGGATGTCGGAGAAGGCGGTGGCCATCGGGTTCTACTTCGTGGCCTCGGGGGTGTTCACCGTGTTGGGGCAACCGTTCCCGGTGACGGCCTCGGAGGCGCTCATGAAGTTCCTCACCGAGGATATCGAGGAACTCGTGGGGGGGAAGTTCGCGTTCGAGCCCGATCCCATCAAGGCCGCCCACCTCATGATCGAACACATCGACCGCAAGCGTCACGCCCTGAAGCTCCGGGAACCCATGTACGCGTGACGGGTAATGCGTAACCCGATTGGCAGAAGTGCGATGACGGCATCCCAGTCCTTGTCCGTGTACGTGGATGCCGGGCCACAAAGATGTATAAAAGGGGGACGAAGGATATAAGGGGTGCGCATGAAATATCGGGTGATCATCGAGCGTGACGAGGATGGCATGTTCATCGTGGAGTGCCCGGCCCTTCCCGGCTGTATTTCCCAGGGGAAGACCAGATCCGAGGCCTTGGAAAACATCAGGGACGCTATAGCTGGCTATCTCGCCAGCCTGCGCAAGCATGGCGATCCCATTCCCCCTTCCATCGAGGAGGAGGTAGTGGAGGTAAGTGGGTGACCCGTCTTCCCCGGATTTCGGGAAGAGAA
>JAADIW010000133.1 GCA_013151115.1 Caldisericota bacterium | reverse complement strand
ATCCTCCCCCTGAGCACCCCCTCCGTCATCCAGGTGCGCCCGTCGGGCAGGGCGAGCACCGCCACGGTGCGGAACCGTGCCCGCCGTTCCTTCACCCCCCGCAGGAGCGTGAGGAGCTTCTCGTTGTTCGCCCGGTAGTCCTTCTCCTCCCCCGCGAACCGTGAGGAGCGGACCCCCGGGGCTCCGCCCAGGGCCTCGACCTCGAGCCCGGTGTCCTCCGCCAACGCGGGGAGCCCGGTCGCGCGAGCCACCCCGGTGGCCTTGAGGATCGCGTTCTCCTCCAGGGTCTCGCCGGCCTCCTCCACCTCGGGGAACGCCAGGTCCCGGAAGGTAAGCCACTCGATCCCCGGGATATCGCCCAGGATGGAGAGGATCTCCTCCGCCTTGTGGGGGTTCCTGGTGGCGAGGACGACTTTGCGCGCCATCCGCCGTTACATCGCCACCCCGCGCAGGGAGAGCTCGGCGGCGAAATGGCACGCCACGTAGTGTTCGGCCCCCATATCGATGAACTGCGGGGCCTCGCTGGCGCAGATCTCCTTCGCGTAGGGGCAACGCGGGTGGAAGTAACACCCCGAGGGCGGGTTGATGGGGCTCGGGACGTCGCCCTGGAGGATGATGCGCTCCTTCTTGTAGTCGGGGTCCGGCACCGGTACCGCGGACAGCAACGCCTCGGTGTAGGGGTGCATGGGGTGCGTGAAGAGCTCCTCGGTCTCGGCGAGCTCCACGATCTTCCCCAGGTACATCACCGCTACCCGGTCGGAGATGTGCTTCACCACCGAGAGGTCATGGGCGATGAACAGGTAGGTGAGGTGGAACTCGTCCTGGAGGTCCTCGAGGAGGTTGAGCACCTGGGCCTGGATGGAGACGTCAAGGGCCGAGACGGGCTCGTCGCACACGATGAGCTGGGGGTCCAGGGCCAGGGCCCGGGCGATCCCGATCCGCTGGCGCTGTCCGCCCGAGAACTCATGGGGATACCGCCGCATGTGCTCGGGCTTGAGGCCCACCGCTTCCAGGAGCTGGATCACCTTCCGTTCCTTCTCCTTCCCCCGGGCCACCCGGTGGACCACCAACGGCTCCCCCACGATGTCCCCCACCGTCATCCGCGGGTTGAGGGAGGAATAAGGGTCCTGGAAGATGATCTGCATCTCGCGGCGCAAGGGCTTCATCTCCCGGGGCCGGAGCTTGGCGATGTCCACCACCCTCCCCAGGCGCTTGCTGCGGAAGAGGATCTCCCCCGCGGTGGGCTCGATGAGGCGCAGGATCGTTCGGCCCGTGGTGGTCTTCCCGCAACCCGACTCACCCACCAGCCCCAGGGTCTCCCCCTCGCGGATGAAGAGGTCGATGTCGTCCACGGCCTTGACCCAGCCGACGATGCGGCGGAAGACGCCGCGGCGCACGGGGAAGTACTTCTTCAGCCCCCGTACTTCCAGCAACACTCCTTCGCGCAAGCTTTCCACGGCCATCCTTCCCTCTCTAAGCGTAGAGCCAACAGGCGACGTCATGGCCGGGAGCGACCTCCTTGAGGGGCGGCATCTCCCGCCGACAGATGTCCATGGTGTACGGGCACCGCGGGTTGAACGGGCATCCCGGCGGCGCGTTCAGGGGATCGGGCACCACGCCCTTGATGGGCTCGAGCCGCTTCTTCTTCGTGGCGAGCGAGGGGATCGATTTGAGGAGCCCCTGGGTGTAGGGGTGTTTGGGCTCGTGGAAGATGGGGCGTACCTTGGCGTGTTCCACCACCTTGCCCAGGTACATCACCACCACTTCCTCGCACATCTCGGCCACCACGCCCAGGTCGTGGGTGATGAGCATGATGGCGGCCTGGAATTTCCTCTTCAGATCTTGCATCAGGTCCAGGACCTGGGCTTGGATCGTCACGTCCAGGGCGGTGGTGGGCTCGTCGGCGATGAGGAGCGAGGGGTTGCAGGAGAGGGCCATGGCGATCATGGCGCGCTGGCGCATTCCCCCCGAGAGCTGGTGTGGATACTCGTCCACCCGCTGCTCCGGTTCGGGGATCCCCACCTGCCGGAGCATCTCGATCGCCTTCTTCTTGGCCTCTTTCTTGGACACCTTTTGGTGGAGCATGATCGCTTCCATGATCTGGTAGCCGATGGTGAACACCGGGTTCAGGGATGTCATCGGTTCCTGGAAGATCATGGCGATCTCTTTCCCCCGGATGGAACGGTATTCCCGTCCCTTGGGGTTGAGCCTGTGGAGCTGGACGACCTTCCCGTCCTTGTAGAAGAGGATCTCCCCCTCCACGATCTTCCCCGGGGGCATGGGCACGAGGCCCATGATGGAGAGGGCGGTCACGGATTTGCCGCAGCCGGATTCCCCCACCACGCCCAGGGTCTGTTCGGGCTCGATGGCGAAGGAAACCCCGTCCACGGCCTTCACCACGCCGTCTTCGGTGTAGAAGTAAGTCTTCAGCCCCTTGAGTTCTATCAGGGGCACCTCAGGCCTCCTCGTTCACGGGACCATGGCCACGGCCAGGCCCAGGAGGAAAAACAGGGTCCCCAGGACCCCGATGGCGATCTTGCGGGGGTCCTTGGAGGTATCCCGCCCGAAGACGGTGGTGGACATGCCGCCGCCGAACCCACCCCCCAGGGCCGCGTGCTCCGACATATGCCAAAGCACGAGCCCGATCAGGGCCACGCTGTCCAAAAAGAAAAGGACCATCAAGAAGGTCTTCATCCCGTCACGCTCCGGAAAGGCATTATAAGCGGGCGGACGCCCGTTTCCAAGCACGTCATTGGGAATTGATACGGTTCCCCCATTGACGACGGGGACGCCGCCGGTAGGTTGGGGAGGCGCATGGCAACGGCCGTCATCGCGGGGGCACATCTCGGATACGATCTGGAGCGGATCCCCATGGGCGGGGGCGGGGCGGTGGGGACGGCCCTCATCGCCCGGTGGGCTCAGGAGGGGGCCTTCGACCTCGTCGTCCTCGGCTCCGGCCCCACCCCACCCGTGGCCGGCGTCCGTTACGTACGGGTCGACTGGGAAGTGCCGGGGGAACCCGACGTACCTAGCGCCCTTTCGGTGCGGGGATACGCTTCCTTCTGCGTCCAATTCTCCCGGGGGGTCATGGGATACCTGCGTCGCCTCGCCGGCGAGGTCGATCCCGCCACCGTGTGCGTCGTCCACAACGACGTCTCGGAGGGGCCGGATTTCGCCGCCATCCGGGCGCTGGGCTACAGGCAGATCGGGATCCTCCACGTGGACGTGGTGGATTACGTGTCCCACATCTACCTGCGGGGCGCGGTGCGGGCGCCCCGGTTGGCACGGGCCTACCGGGGCCTCCGGCGGATCGGGGCCCATCGGTTCCTCCCCCTGATCGCCCGCCTGATCTTCGAGAAACAGGAGGGTTGCGTGCGGCACTGTGACATCATCGTCGTCCCCTCCCGGGGGATGGCCGAGGTGTTGGAGCGGTCCTATCCCTCCGCCCGGGGAAAGGTCCGGGTCGTCCCCTGGGGAACCCTGGGGGAACCGCCCCCCGCGGGGGAAACGGCCCCGGACATCCGGTCACGCTACGGGATCGACCCCCACACCCCCGTCCTCGTCACCCTGAGCCGCATATCCCCGGAGAAGGGGCAGGACCTCCTCTTGCGGGCCCTCCGGATATGGGAGCGGCGGGGCGGGGGCAAGCTGGTCGCCTTCATATGTGGGGCGCCGGCGTTCATGCACGGGCGCCGGTACCTCGCGGCCCTTTCGCGCCTCGCCCGGGGGTTGAGGCGGGTGGAGGTGCGCTTCCCGGGATACGTGGCCGGGGCGGAGAAACGGGCGTACTTCCGGGCCGCGGACCTCTACGTATTCCCCTCGCGGCACGAGTCGTATGGGCTCACCCTCGCGGAGGCCATGGCGGCGGGGCTCCCGGTGCTCACCACCGATCACCGTTCGGCCCGGGACCTCGTGCGCCCCGACTTCGGGATGGTGGTGGAACCCACGCCCCGGGCCATCCAGCGGGGCCTCGCCGCCCTGCTCTCCGACCGGGCGCGGCTCCGGGAGATGG
>JAADIW010000089.1 GCA_013151115.1 Caldisericota bacterium | reverse complement strand
ATGAGGGCTAACCCGGTACGTTTGTCGGCGCGGTGGATCGTTGGACGGGCCCGCCGGGTCTCCCTGGAACTCGGGGCGCTGCGGGACCTGGCGGCGACGCTCGCCGAACGCGCGCCCGATCCCTGGCCCGAGGAGTACCACTTCGTCGGCGGAGAGGAGCTCACCCTGCGGTACCTCCTGGTGCTCGACGCCCTGAACTTCTGCTTCTGGCCGGGGAAGGGCCGGTGGTACGTCCGGGGCCCCCGGGGCGAGAGGCTCGACGGCTACTACGCCCTCTCCTACGGGCTCGCTCGGGCCGCCGCTGATACCCCGGGTTTCTTCGATCCGCGTAACCTGGCGTCCATGTCGGAGGAGGCCCTCCGGGAAAGGCTGGGGGATATCCCCCTCCTCCCCGTGCGGGCGCGGATCGTCCGGGAAGTGGGAAAGGCGCTCCTCGCGTTCGGCTCGGCGCGGTCCTTCTTCGCCGTGGGGAGCTGCGCGGAGCTCGTGGAACGCGTGACGGCCCATCTCCCCTCCTTCCGCGACGCCTGCCTCTACCGGGGGCGTTGGATCCCCTTCTACAAGCGGGCCCAGATCCTCTGCTCCGACGTCCACGGTGCGTTCCAGGGGGAGGGCCCCGGGGCCTTCCCCGACATGGATTGGCTGACCGCCTTCGCCGACTACAAGCTGCCCCAGTTGCTGCGGGCCCACGGGGCGCTCGTGCTGTGCCCCGGGCTCGCCGCCCGCATCGACCGCCACGAGCTGATCCCCGCGGGCTCCGACGAGGAGATCGAGATACGGGCCGCCACGGTCCACGCGGTGGAGCTCCTGGTGATGGAGCTCGCGCGCCTCGGGCGGCCCGCGCGGGCGTTCGAGGTGGACTGGACGCTGTGGAACCTCTCCCAGGGGATGGAGCTCCCCCATCCCTACCACCGGACCATCACCGTCTTCTACTGATGGAGTTCCACATCGAGACGCGCGATCCCCGGAGCGAGGCCCGCGTGGGGGTGCTCCGGACCGCCCACGGCGCGGTGGAGACCCCGGCGTTCGTGGCGGTGGCCACCCGGGCCACGGTGAAGGCCCTGTCGGTGGACGACCTCCGTGATATCGGGGTGCAGATCCTCATCGGGAACACCTACCACCTGATCCTCCGGCCCGGGGCGGAGCTCGTGGCGGAGCTCGGGGGCCTGCACCGCTTCTCCGGCTGGGACGGCCCCTGGATGACCGACTCCGGCGGGTTCCAGGTCTTCTCCCTCGGCGCGGGGATGGAACACGGGGTGGGGAAGATCGCCCCCATCTTCCCCGAGGATGCGCCCCCGCGGCCCAAGGGGGAGTCGCTGGTGCGGGTGGAGGAGGGGGGCGCCTGGGTGAGATCGCTCCTCGATGGGAGCTGGATCCGCTTCACCCCGGAGGGGGTGATCCGCTGGGAGCGGCTCCTGGGGGCGGACATCATCTTGCCCTTGGATGAATGCACCTCCCCGTTCCACGACCGGGACTACACCGCCCGGGCCATGGAGCGGACCCACCGCTGGGCCGAGCGGGCCCTCGCGGCCTTCGAGAAGACCCGGGGCTTGGGGCCGAACCCGGATCAGGCCCTCTACGGGATCGTACAGGGCGGGGCCTACGAGGACCTGCGGCGCCGCTCCGCCCGGGTGATCGGGGGGATGGGCTTCCCCGGGTTCGCCATCGGGGGCTCCCTGGGTCGGTCCAAGGAGGACATGTACCGGGTGTTGGAGTGGACGATCCCCGAGCTCCCCCCCGAGCGGCCCCGACACCTCCTGGGGATCGGGACGGTGGAGGATATCGTGGAGGCGGTGGCGCGGGGGATCGACACCTTCGACTGCGCCGCCCCGACGCGCATGGCCCGGAACGGGACCCTCCTCTCCGCGGACGAGGAAGGGTTCCGGCTGCACATCAAGGCGGCCCGGTTCAGGCGGGACGAGCGGCCCATCGAGGGGGATTGCGACTGTCCGACGTGCCGCCGCTACACCCGGGCGTTCCTACATCACCTCTTCCGCTGCGGGGAGCTCTCCTATTTCCGGCTGGCCACCCTCCACAACCTGCGGTTCATGGTGCGCCTGATGTCCCGGATCCGTTCCGCCATCCGCGCGGGGCGTACCCTGACCCCCGACGCGCTCCTCCCGGGATGAGGGCGCCGCGGACGTTTGTCGCCCGGCGAGGGTTGTCCTAACATGGGCTCGGCGAGGAGGTTGTGATGAGGGGAAGAGCGTTGCTCTGGGGGGTACTTTTCCTGGCGGTGCTCGCGATCAACGGATGCGATATCCGCTCTTTCCTCACCGCCGTCCCCGAGGCGCCGCGGGATGTGGAGGCGTCCAAGGGTGCCTTTCCGGACAGGGTGCGGGTGACCTGGGGTGAGGTGGCGGGCGCCGCTGTCTACGTCGTTTATCGCGCGCCCGCGGCGGAGGGAAGTTACGAGGAAATAGGCGCGACATCCGCGACGATGTTCGACGACATGGGCATCGTGCCCGGAACTGTCTACTGGTACAAGGTACGGGCGTGCAACGATGGGGGCTGTAGCCCCTTGTCCCGGGAGGATTTCGGATACGCGGGCGAACCCCAGGGACAGCTCCCGCCCCCAGCTCCCACGGGCATCTCGGCCTCGGATGGGACGTATACGGACAAGGTGCGGGTCAACTGGGATGCGGTGGCGGAGGCCACCATCTACAGGATCTATCGGACGTTGAACCCCACCGGGGACTTCACCGAGATCGGCCAGACGTCGGGTCCCCCGTATGACGACGGCGACGTCGTCCAGGGCACCACCTATTGGTACCGCGTCAGGGCCTGCAACGATGCCGGTTGTAGCCCCTTTTCCGATGCGGACGCGGGCTACGCCTCGGCCGAACGGGGCGGCGGCGAGGCGCAGGTGCCCGGGATCCCCGGGAACGTGACCGCCACCCAAGGTGCCTACGAGGATAAGGTGCGGGTCACGTGGGATGCGGTGGCGGGGGCCGCCTATTACGAGGTCTTTCGCTCCGATACGGAGGGAGCGGGTTACGGCCAGATAGCCGAGACCACGGGGACATCCTACGACGACGTGGACGACACGGCGAGCGCGGTGGATCCGTGCGTAAGCTATTGGTACAAGGTGCGGGCGTGCAACGACAACGGCTGCGGCGATCTCTCGGCCCCGGCCGAGGGGTGGCGCGAGCACCGGATGACCCAGCCCCCGGAGAATGTCACCGCCACCGATGGGACACGGTCAGACGGGGTCCTTGTCACCTGGGACCCGGTACCGTATGCGGATAGCTACAAGGTGTACCGCGATACGAGCCCCACCGGCACGTTCACCGAATGCATCGCGGGATGCACTACCGTGCAGACACAGTCCTCCTATCTCGATGTCACCGCTTCGCCGGGAGTGTATTACTGGTACCGTGTGGCCGCATGTAGCGAATACGTTTCCTGCGGTCCTTACGGGGGATGCAGCGGGTTGTCGGCGCCCGAACGCGGATCCCGATCATGTCTGCCATCGGCCCCCGGTGGCCTGCAGATAACCCTTAGCGGGACCCAAGTGACGGTCTCGTGGACGGAAGCGGAGAGCCCTCCCGGCCATCCTGTGCAAATTTACGAGATATATCGGGCCACCGCTGAGGACGGTGACTACACGAAGATCGGGGAGACCGCGGATTTGACGTTCGTGGACACCCCGCCCCTTCCGCAGCCGGGGGAGACGATCACCTACTATTACCGTGTCAAGGCGTGTAACGACTGCGGTTGCGGTCCGCTATCCGATGCGATAAGCGTGGTCCTGTCGGGATAAAAAATTAAGCGGTGGCCTGAGAAAAGAGGGGCGGGTGTTTCCCGCCCCTCTTTACCGTTTGGAACAGCCCTCCTCTTGGTGGATCCCCTTTTTCAGCGCTTGATGTAGACGAAGCCGCGGAAGGTCCAGGTGGCGTCACCGCCCTCCACCACGGCCACGTAGATGTAGGCGCCGTTTCTGAGGTCGCCGCCGTCCCAGGAGACGGAGGCGGTGTCGGTGCCGGAGACCTCGGCGACCTTGCGGCCGAGGA
>JAADIW010000001.1 GCA_013151115.1 Caldisericota bacterium | reverse complement strand
TTCCGGATGGATTTATGGAGGGCCGAGATGAGGTTGTAATGCTCCTCGCCGGCGCGGTCGTACCGCGGGGCCTTGCGCCCCAGGGCCCGCTCCGCGGCCTCCGCCGATACCTCGCCCTCCCCGTAGGCGAGGACCACCGTCTCCAGAGCCGAGAGGAGCCTACGTGCGTCGCCGTCGGCGTAGCGGATCAAGAGTTCTTCCGCCTCCGGGGCCAGCCGGACCCGGCCCCCGTACCCCCGCTCGTCAGCCAAGGCCCGCCGCAAAAGTACCCGAAGATCCTCCTCCGAGAGGGGTTCGAACACGAACAGTTGGGCCCGCGAAAGCAAGGACGATCGGAGGACGAAGGAGGGGTTCTCGGTCGTGGCCCCGATGAAGTAGACCGAGCCCTCCTCGAGGTAGGGAAGGAGCACATCCTGTTGTGCACGGTTGAAGCGGTGGATCTCGTCCAGAAAGAGGAGGTCACGTTTCCCCGTCTTCCGCCAGAGATCCCGGGATGCCTCGAGGACCTTTTTCACCTCCGCGGTCCCCACCAGCGAGGCGGAGAGCCACACGAACTTCGCGCCCATCCGGCGGGCGATGATCCGCCCCACCGTGGTCTTCCCCGTCCCCGGCGGGCCCCAAAAGATGAGGGCGTGAAAGGTCCCCTTCTCTATCAGGGACCGCAAGGGACCGTTGGGCCCGAGGAGGTGACGTTGACCCACCACCTCATCCAGCTCCCGGGGGCGCAGCCGCTCGGCTAGGGGGGGCTCCCCTTGCCACAATCCGGACATCTCCCGCACATTTTAACGTGGCAAAAAAGCGGCAACAGGGAACCCACGCCCGATCCAGGGGGACACGTGCGGACGGCTCAGCCCGCCACCTTGGCGAGGATTTCGTCGGGGATGTCGAAGTTAGCCACCACCTCCTGGACGTCCTCCTGGTCATCCAGGGCCTCGAGGAGCTTCAGAAGCTGCTCGGCCTCCTTCCCCTCCACGCGGACGGTGGTCTTCGGGACCATCACCAATTCCGCCTGAGCGACGTTGGCCCCGACATTCCGCAGGCCGTCCCGCACCGCGGCCAGGTCGGCCGGATCAGTGTAAAAGACGATGGCCCCATCGTCCTCTTCGAAGTCCTCGGCGCCGAGGTCTATCCCCGTCATGACGAGGGTCTCCTTGTCCATGCCCTCGGGGATCCCTTCCACGCGGATCTTCCCCTTGCGCTCGAACTGCCACGCCACACAGCCTTCGGTCCCCAGGGATCCCCCGTGCGACTCGAAGATATGGCGCACCGCCGAAGCGGTGCGGTTACGGTTGTCGGTCACGGCCCGCAGCCAGATCGCCACCCCCCCGGGGCCGTATCCCTCGTAGGTGACCTCCTCGTACCGCTCTCCCCCCAGCTCACCCGCGGCCCGCTTGATGGCGCGTTCGATGTTCTCCTTGGGCATGTTGGCCGCCTTGGCCCGTTCGATGGCCGCGGCGAGCCGGGGGTTGGAGTCGGGGTTCGGATCCTCCCTGGCGGCCACGATGATCTCCCGTGCGAGGCGTGAGAAAAGGGCGGACCGCTTTTTATCCTGCCGCTCCTTACGGTATTTGATATTCGCCCATTTAGAGTGCCCTGCCATGGCACGAAGATGATAATCCCCCAACAGTTCTGGGACAAGCTCGTTTCCGCTTTCACGCGTTCGGGCGGGTATACTCCCCCCTGATGTCCGTGGGGGAGAAGAAGTTGGCCGAGTACCTGCGGGAAAGCCGCGCCGGGTGGGCCTTCACAGGGGCGGGCGTGAGTACCCCCTCCGGGATCCCCGATTTCCGTGGCCCGGATGGTCTGTGGCGTAAGTGGGATCCCGAGAGGGTATCCACCGTCCAGGCGTTCCGTGAACGTCCCGAGGAGTTCTTCTCATTTTGGATGCACCGGTTCGAGCTCATGGCCCGGGCGGAGCCCAACGCCGTGCACCGGCTCCTGGCACGTATCGAGGCGGAAGGGATGCTACGCGGGGTCATCACCCAGAACATCGACGGCCTACATCGGAAGGCGGGATCTCGCAACGTGCTCGAGATCCACGGGAACGCGTGGACGGGCACGTGTACCGGCTGCGGGACGAGGTACGAGCTCGAATGGATGGCGGCGCGGGTGCACGAGCTCGGGGTGGCACGCTGTGGGTGCGGGGCGCTGGTCAAACCCGACGTGGTACTATTCGGCGAGCAGCTGACCCCCGACTTCCAACGCGCCTGGGAGGAGGTGTCGCGGTGTGACCTCTTGTGGGTCCTGGGGAGTTCGTTGCAGGTCTGGCCCGCGGCGGAACTAGTGCCCCTGGCGGCCCGGAACGGGGCGGTGGTGGTCATCGCCAACCGCGATCCCACCCCTTACGACGACCTCGCCGCCCTGGTGATACGGGATGACCTCGCCGCCCTGGCCGCGGCGGTGGCCCGGGAGCTGGGACTGGAGGGGGTTGTGTGATGATCGAGGCCGAAGTGGGACGGATCCTGCGGGAACGCGGGTTGACCCTCGCGGTGGCGGAATCGTGCACGGGGGGCCTCCTCTCCTCCCTCATCACCGACGTCCCCGGCTCCTCCGATTACTTCCGGGGGGGAATCGTGGCATACAGCAACGCCGTCAAGGAGCGGGTGCTCGGGGTCCCGGGCGACGTCCTGGCCACCGTCGGCGCGGTGTCCGCGGAGTGCGCCCGCGCCATGGCGGAGGGGGTGCGCGGACTCCTCAAAGCGGATATCGGGATCGCCACCACGGGGATCGCCGGCCCCGGCGGGGGGACCCCCACGAAACCGGTGGGGCTGGTGTACATCGCCCTCGCCCACGCTGGCGGCGTCCTCGTACGGGAGTTCCGCTTCGTGGGCGCGCGGAGGGGAAACAAACACTCCGCAGCCCACGAGGCCCTGCGGATCCTCCACGATTTTCTGCGCGGCTGAACCGCGTGCGCACATGCACCCCCGTACCTTATTGGCTCCATTTTATTAAAGCTTTCTCTAAATTTCGTCGATACCACTTGACAATCGGCCGCCTTTTGTGGTAAAAGGAATACGGCCTCAACGGCTGTTCCTTTCGTTTTTTCTCCTGAACCTCGATCGCGAACCCTGTCCCGGGGACCGGGGCACCCGACCGGACCTCCCTGGGATCGTGCCACCACGGAGGTGCTCGCGATGGCGAACGTAACGCAGGCGGTGATACTGGCCGCTGGCCGGGGACGTCGCATGGGGGGCACGGGACCGAAACCCCTCCTGCGCGTCGCCGGGCGGGAGATCCTCTACCGGACGTTGGCCACCCTGCAGGCGCTGGGGATCGAGGAAGTGGTGTTGGTGGTGCACCCCGACCACCGGGACGCATTCGCGGGGTTCCTCGCGGCCCACGGGTTCAACGCACGCCTCGTCCTCAACCCCGAGCCCGAGCGGGGGAACGGTTACTCCCTCCACCTCGCGCGGGAGGCGGTGGGCGGGAGGTTCCTCCTCCTCATGGGAGACCACCTCTACGGGCCTGATCTCCTGCGTGAGGCCCTGCGGGGGGAGGGCCTGGCGGTCGACCCCGATCCCCGGTACGTGGACCGCGCCGAGGCCACCAAGGTCGCGATCCGGGACGGACGGATCGTGGAGATCGGCAAGGATCTGGCGGAACCGGACGCCTACGATACGGGGTGCTTCGTGTTGGATCCCTCGATCTTCGCCGTCACCGGGGAACTAGTGGCGGAGAGGGACACGGTGGAGCTCTCGGACGTGGTAAGACGGGCCGGGCTCCCGGCCCAGCCGATCCCCGGGCGGTTTTGGACCGACGTCGACACCCCCGCGGATCTGCGACGGGCGCGGCGGCTAATCATCGCCCGCGCGGTAAAGGGGACCGGGGACGGTCTCATCTCCCGGGCCATCAACCGGCGCATCTCCACCCGGATCTCGGCCCTTCTCGTCGAGCGGGTATCCCCGTGGGCGGCCACATGGCTCACATTCGGGATCGGGATCCTCGCCGGCGCGCTCAACGCCATCAGCCCCATCGCCGCCGCGGTCCTCTACCAACTGAGTTCGGTCCTGGACGGCGTAGACGGGGAGATCGCCGGCGACGCTCCGGACCAGTCCCCTGGGGGCATGGATCGATTCCGTACTCGACCGATACGTGGACGCGGTCTACCTGATGGCCTTGGCGCTTGCCTCTGGGTTCCCGGCTGACTTCTGGCCCGTGGTGGCCGGGGCCCTCTTGGGAAGCGTTCTCGTGAGCTACGCCACCGAACGATACCGTGGCGCTACCGGGGAGGACATGTATCGGGCCGTGCCCGCCTTGCGGTTCCTCCCGGGGAAGCGGGACGAGCGCGTATTCCTGTGCATGGTGCTGGTGATCCTCGGATTGGTGCGAGAACTCTTCTGGACGCTGACGGTGCTCACACACGTGCGGGTCTTCCTCACGCTCGTTTTTGGGGCCCGACGAGAGACCGCGTGAAGGGGGTGATGACGATGCTCCGCAGGCCGGAGTTCCTCGCCATCGGTTACGTGTGTTATGACGTCCGCGACGAGGGGCTGGTGGCCGGCGGCTCGGCGGCCTACGCGGCCCTCCTCGCCCGGAACCTGGGATACCGGGCCGCGGTCTTCACGAGCGCCGCGGCCGATTTCCCTTTCGAGAGCGTTCTCCCCGGCGTGAGGGTACACGCGGAGGAGAGCCCGGAGAACACCGTGTTCGTCAACCGCCGTCGTGGCCCACGCCGGGTGCAGTTCGTGGAAGCCGTGGCCGAACACTTGGAACTGGACCGGTTGCCCCCGCGGTGGCGCCGGCCCAAGATCGCCTACCTCTGTCCGATCCTCCGCGAGTTCAGCGCGGTGGAAGCCCTGGAGCTAGTGCGGGCGGAGGTGGTGGGGATCGCCCCCCAGGGCTGGCTGCGGCGGCACACCCCGAAAGGGTTGGTGGTCAAGGCACGCTGGGAGGAGCTCGAGGAGGTGGCCGGCAAGGCCGACTTCATCGTGGCGAGCCATGAGGAGCTCACCCGGGAGGAGATCCGGCGCTACGCCGAGCTGGCGCGGATCTTCCTCCTCACCCGGGGAAAGGCCGGCGCCGACCTCTACGTCCGGGGGAACTACTGGGGGCGGATCCCGGCGGCGCCCGCGTCGGAGGTGGATGAGACAGGGGCCGGGGATGTCTTCGGGGCCGCCTTCGCGATACGGTACTACGAGACGCGTGATCCCGTGGAGGCCGCGTATTTCGCCGCCGCGGCGGCCTCGCTGGCGGTGGAGGGCGTGGGGCTCTCGGGGATCCCGGAGTCCCGGGAAGAGGTCCTGGCCCGCCTCGCCTCCCTGGAACCCTCCTTCCAAGGGGGCGCCATCTCTCCCACCCTTCCGCTCCCCCGGTCGGCCGACGGCCCTGTGGGCACATGACCACGATCTGAACCGAACTCACCGGGTGCCCCCTTGACGCCCCCGCGGCGACGGCCTTATAATCGGGTAACGGTTTCGGAAACCGTTTTCCTAAAATGGGTCGGGCGACTATCAGGGACGTGGCGAGATTGGCCGGGGTTTCGCCCAGTACCGTGTCCCGGGTGTTGAACGGCAAGGACGCGGGACACATGCGCCCCGAGACCAAGGAGCGCGTGCTGGCGGCGATCAAGGCCCTGGACTATACCCCGGCCAAGGCCGCGAGGACCCTGCGCAAGAAAAAAACGGGCGTGATCGCTATCTTACTCCCCGACATCTCCAACCCGTTCTTCTCCCTCCTCGCCCGCGGCGTCGCCGCGGTAGCGTTCGAACACGGCCTCTCCACCCTCATCTGCGACTCCGACAACTCGGAGGACAAGGAGAACCGGTATTGGGATCTCCTACGCGCCGAAGGGGTGGACGGCGTCGTCTTCGTTCCCGTGGGGCGGCCCGATGAAACCAAAGCGCATCGCCTCCGGCGGCGTGGCGTGGACATCGTGGTAGCCGACCGTCGGGTGGAGGGATACCCGACGGTGGAGGCCGACAACCGCACCGGAAGCGCCTCCCTCGCGTCCCACCTTCTCTCCCTCGGCTATCGAAGGATCGCGTACCTCGCCGGCCCGCCCGACGTCAGCAGCGCCATGGATCGCTTGGAGGGCTTCCTGGAGGCATTACGCGGAGCGGGTGTCGAACCGGTGGCCGTACTGCACGGCGATTTTACCTATCGCAGCGGCTACGTCCTCGCACACAGGCTCTTCTCACGTCGCCACGATGTGGAGGCCATCGTCGCCGCCAACGACCTTATGGCCATCGGGGCACTCCGCGCTGCCGAGGATTTGAACATCTCGGTCCCGAACCAGGTGGGCATCGCCGGCTTCGATCACGTGCTGCCCGCGGATCTGGTCCGTCCCCGACTCACCACCGTCGCCGTTCCCGCCTATGAAATAGGGGAAGAGGCGATGCGGCGACTCCTGCGGGGCGACAACAGCGCGGAGCGGCGTGTGCTTCCGGTTAAGTTGATCCCCGGGGAATCGACCCCGCCGAGGGGAGGTGATAGCTCGGGAGAAGAGGCGCGGAGAAACCGGCCACGGGACAAATCCTGAGGAGGTGAGCTGCCGATGAAGCGTCTGTTCGCGATCCTGGGTGTGTTGTTGATGGTGGGGATTTCCGTCTGGGCCGCGAAGCCGACCATCGCCGTCTTCATCTCCACCCTCAAGAACCCCTACTTCGTCACCCTAGCCGACGGCGCCAAAGCCGCGGGGGAGAAGTTCGGCGCCGAGGTCGTGATCTACGACGCGCAGGATGATGCCGCCCTTCAGCTGTCACAAGTGGAGGACGCCCTCGCCGCCGGTGTCGATGCCATCTGCATCAACCCCGTCAACGCCGAGGCCTTGATCCCCGCGGTGGAGAAGGCCAATGCCGCCGGCGTCCCCGTGTTCTCGGTGGACCGGGACGTCCTCGGGGGAGAGCGCGTGTGTTATATCGGGACCAGCAACGTCTTGGCCGCAGAGCAAGGGGCCGCGACGTTGATCCGATATCTGGCGTTGGCCAAGCGTGATCTCCCCTGGCGCATCGTGATCCTGGAGGGGATCCCCGGCGCCTCCGCCGCGGTCGAGCGCGAGGAAGGTTTCAAGAACGTGTTCAAGCCCTTGAT
>JAADIW010000047.1 GCA_013151115.1 Caldisericota bacterium | reverse complement strand
GTCTCACCGGCCTCGCCCCCGCGGAGGGTATCACCGCCTGGATGGAGGCGATGGGCTACGATGCCAAGGTGCTGGGGAACCACGACGCTTACCTCGGCCCCGCCCTCAGCGAGGTCTTATCCGGAACGGCTTTTCCGGTGCTGGGGACCAACGTGCGGGGGATCCCGGGGATCGCGCGCTGGACGGTGGTGGAGCGGAAGGGCCTGCGGATCCTCATCCTCGGTTTCATCGGACCGAAGCGGGACGTCTACTTCCCCTATCCACTGTGGCCGAGGGCGGAGGTCCTCGATCCCGTGGCCACGGCCCGGGCGGCCCTGGCGCGGGCACCGGAGCACGACCTCCTGATCGTCCTGGCCCACATGGGGCTCCGGGACGCGATGGAGCTCGCCGCGGCGGTTCCCGGGTGCGATCTCCTCGTGCTCGGCCACGACCACCTCTTCCTGGAACGGCCGGTATGGGCGGGGACGGTCCCCATCGTGGAGGCGGGCCACCGGGCCCAGGCGGTGGGGATCGCCAGGTTGGGGCCCGAGGGCCTCGTGGATTACGAACTCATCCGCACGGGGAGGGAAGCACACACTGGGATCGGGTCGCTCCTCCCCGTGGTGATCATCGCGCTCCTCTTCCTCCTCGGCTCAGCGGGGGAGTAGATCGGTGTCGGCGTCGATGCGGGCCACCGCGTGGGCGATGAGCGCCGCCGCGTTCTCCAGATCCGCGAGGGAGACGACCTCGCACGGCGAGTGCATGTAGCGGTTGGGGATCGAGACCAGGGCCGTGGCCACCCCGGCACGGGTGAGCTGCATGGCGTTGGCGTCCGTGCCCGTGGCCCCCGGCGCGGCCTCGATCTGATAGGGGATCCCCTCCGCTTCCGCGGTCTCCACCAGGAGCTCGAACAGTTTGGGGTTCACGTTGGCCCCCCGCGCGATCACCGGGCCCCCGCCGAGCTTTATCTCCCCCAGCTTCCTCTTCTCGCCCTCGGTCCCGGGATTGTCGGTGGAGAAGGTCACGTCCACCGCGATCCCCACCTTGGGATCTATCCCGAAAGCGCTGGTGCGGGCGCCCCGCAGCCCGAGCTCTTCCTGGACCGTGGCCACGGCGTACACCGCCCCGTCCCTAAGGATCCTCAGGGCCTCCAACACCACGAACGCGCCGATCTTGTCGTCGATCCCCCGGGAGACGACGAGATCGCCCGCCAATACTTCCGGTTCATAAGCGAGCACCGCGGGATCGCCTATGGAGACGCGTTTCTTCGCCTCCGCCCTGTCCTCGGCGCCGATGTCTATCCACAGGTCCTCGAACCGGACCACCTTCTTTCGCTCCTCATCTTGCAGGAGGTGGATCGGCTTCCGCCCGATCACCCCCAGCACCCGTCCCCCCCGGGTCTTGATCCAAACGCGCTGACCGGGGAGGACTTTGGGGTCCCAACCGCCGATGCCCCGGAAGTAGAGGTAGCCCTTCTCGTCGATGTGGGTGATCATGAACCCGATCTCGTCGGTATGGCCGGCGAGCATGATCCGGGGTTCCTTCCCCTCGTTGATCACGGCGAAGGAGTTCCCGTGCAGATCGACCCACACGCGTTCAGCGAATCGCTCCGCCTCCCGGCGCCAGACCCGGGCCGCCTCCTCCTCGAATCCCGATGGGCTTATGGCGGAAAGGTACGTGAAGAGGAATTCCCTCCGGCCTCCGTGCATGTCCTCCTCCTCGCTAGTTGTTTCGACGATTTTCCACCTTTTCCCTTGCGGCACAAAACACGGGGGCTTAAGTTAGGAGAGGAAAGGGGTTGATATGTGGCTCGACATCGCGATCGGGGTCTGGCTGGCGTTGAGCCTCCTGTGGGGGGTGCGATACGGCCTCATCCGCACCGTGTTCGGTCTCGGCGGGATCGTGGCGGGGGTGGCCATCGCCGGGGCGTACTACCGGGAACTCGCCGGGAGGATCCCCCTCGGCGACGACAAGGTAGCCGGGATAATCGCCTTCGTGGCCGTGTTCGTGGGCGTGTTCGTCCTGGCCGTTATCGCGGGGAAGATCCTGCACCGGCTCCTCCACTGGGCGGCCCTGGGATGGGTGGATTACCTGGGTGGAGGGGCGCTGGGCCTGATCGTGGGCGGGGTGATCGCCGGGGCGGCGCTGACCGGCGTGCTCAGGTTCTTCCCCGAGGCTGGCGCCACGGTCCAGGGCTCGCCGCTCGCCAGGTTCCTCGTGGAAAACTTCCCCCTCGTACTGAACCTCCTCCCCCGGGAATTCCGGGGCCTCATCCCCGGCGATTGACCCGCGGCTCAGCCCCCCTCGGCGCGGCCCGGCGCCCGGTGGGGGACGGGGAGGTATTCCACCGAGGGCGTCATGCGCACCGGCTGTTTGTAAAGCGACATGAGCTGGAGGACCTCCTCGGGCATCTCGTTCGATACGGGGAGGCCCATGGCCCTCGCGTCCTCGTAGGTGATGGGATGGTCATGGGTCCAGCGGCCCTCGGTGAGGGCCCGGGCGATCTCCTCGGCCTTTTCCGGCGGGAACCTATCGCTCAGCAATCCCTTCACCGCGTCCCGCATCTGGGCGACGGCCTTCTCGGCGATGTCGGCGAGGATCAACGTCTCGTCGTCCACCTTGTCCGCGGGTTTCCGTTCCAGGAGGCGGAGGATGGAGGGGGCGGGGTACTGCCCCAGCTGGGGATCCACCGGCCCCAGCACCGCGTGCTCACACATCACGATCTCGTCGGCCGCCAGGGCGATCAACGTGCCCCCGGACATGGCGTAGTGCGGCACGAACACCGTCACCTTGGCCGGGTGGCGCTTGAGGGCCCACGCGATCTGGAGCGCCGCCAGGGATAACCCGCCCGGGGTGTGGAGGACGAGGTCCAGGGGCACATCCTTGTCGGTGAGGTGGATCGCCCGGATGACCTCCTCGGAATCCTCGATGTTGATGTAACGCATGATGGGGAAACCCAAAAGCCCCATGGTCTCCTGCCGGTGCACGAGGAGGATGACCCGGGACCCACGCTTCCTCTCGATCCGAGCGATCAGCCCTTGGCGTTGGGATTCAAGGTAACGTCGCTGCAGGTAAGGTTGTAACGCAGCGATCAGGAAGAAGATCCAGAAGATGTCCCATAAGGAAAACATCCCGCTCCCTCCCTCATTCCACCGGTATGTCGGTTACGCCGCCCCGCTCCGGCGGGCGCCGGAGCGGCACCTCGATCCGCAACACCCCGTTTTCAAACCTCGCCTTTATCTTGCCGGGATCCTCCACCTCCTCCGGGAGGGGGAAGACCCGGCGGAAGGCCCCGTAGCGGCGGCCCATGCGGATGTAGTTCTCCTCCCGCACCTCCTCGGCGCGGTGGACCTCTCCGGAGACGATGAGCTTATCCCCTTCCACCTGGACGCGGATATCCTCCTTCCGCACCCCGGGGAGCTCCGTCTCGATCACCAACGTCCGGTCCTTGATGTAGATATCGGTCCGCCCCGGGCCCAAGCCGAACTCTTCCCACCGGGAGAAGAGTTCTTCCAGGTCCCGGAGGGTCCGCCCCAATCGCATGAAGAAACCAAAGGGCCTCCGCCATCCGAGGTGCCATTCCTCCTCATCCCACCACTCCATACGCTCACCTCCTCCTCGGACATCCATCAGGAGAGTTCTATCCTCCCCCGCAGGGCCTTCCCCAGGGTGACCTCGTCCGCCACCTCCAGGTCCCGCCCCACCGGCACGCCCTGGGCGATCTGGGAGACCTTGACCCCGAGGGGTTTCAGGCGTTCCAGCAGGTGCATCGCGGTGAGTTCCCCCTCCAACTTGGGCTCCAGGGCGAGGATCACTTCCCCGATCCTCTCCTCCCGTACGCGCCGGAGCAGCGCCTCGATCGCCAGGTCCTCGGGACCGGTCCCCTCGGCGGGGGAGATGAGCCCCCCGAGGACGTGGTATAGGCCGCGATATTCCCCGGTGCGCTCGAGCTTCATGATCTCCCACGGCCGGGCCACGACACAGATCGTCCCCCGGTCACGCCCCGGATCGCGGCATATCGGGCAGAGGCCGCCCTCCGATAGGTTGAAACAACGGGGACAACGTTTCACCTTCCCGTGGAGCGAGCCCACGGCCTCGGCCAGCCTCTTCGCTTCCTCCGGGCGGTTGAGGAGGAAAAACGCGATACGCTCCGCCGAACGCCGCCCGATCCCGGGGAGCCGGACCAACGTCTGGAGCAGCTCCTCCAGCGGCCCGATCATGGGGGGAAGCCGGGGAGCCCCCCGGTGAGCTCCCCCATCACCTCCTGGACGAGCTCGCGTGCCTTCCGCTGTGCCTCCTGCACCGCCGAGACGATGAGGTCCTCCAGCATCTCCACGTCCCCAGGGTCAACCGCTTCCCGAGCGATCTTCACCGCCTGCAACTCGCCGTGGCCGTTGACCACGGCCACCACCGCCCCGCCCCCCGCCGTGGCTTCGACCCTGGTATCCCTGAGCTCCTCCCGGCGCTTGGCGAGCTCCTCCTGGAGCTTCTGCGCCTCCTTCATGAGTTTCCGTAGGTCCCCGAATCCCCTCATCCTTCCTCCCTCACCACCCTCCCCTCGAGATAGCGGGCTAGCAGTTCCGCCCCTTCCTCCAGGGATAATTTCCGTTCCTCCTCGCCCGCATATTCTATCCGCACCGAAAGGAGCGGTCGGAAAAACCTCCGCGCGAGATCCTCCACATAGCCCCTCACCCCCGGTTCCCGGAGCATCTCGTAGTGGAACCGGTAACCCTGGGGGTATACCAGCGTGAGGACGCCGTCGTGGAACTCGGCGTCCGCCGGGAGGAGAAACGCCGCTACCGAGACCCGATCCGCCAGGGCCGCCGCGATGAGCTTGTCCCAGGGCGATCCATACTCATCGGGCGATGGCCGTTCCGACTCCGGACGTCCGGAGTCGCCTTCGCCCGATTTATCCTCCTCCCCCGGGGCGTCGCCGAAGAGCCCGGCGGGGCCCGTCCCCGGGAGGGCCAGCGTCTCGGGAGGGCCTTCGGCGGTCCCCACGCCCCCGCTATCGGGCCCGGCATCGCTCCTGCCCGGGTCGCCGGACGCGCCCCTTCCCCCGCCGGCCTTCACCGGGGCGGGCCGCGGCGGCGCGCCACAATGGGCCAGGATCTCGAGCTCGAGGTGGAGCCGGGGGGAGACCGCCCGCGGGACCTCCGCCCGCCACGAGAAGAGCTTGCGGGCGAGC
>JAADIW010000124.1 GCA_013151115.1 Caldisericota bacterium | reverse complement strand
CCCATCGGGGGCGAAACGGGCCCACAGGACGTTGCCCTCGTCCGTCAGGCGGCGGGCCTCCTCGCCCTGCGTGGGCACGAGATAGGCATCGCCTCGCTGCACGATGAGCCACCATTTCCCGTCCGGGGACCAATCGAGGGTCTTCAGCTCGATGTAGCCGGCCCGGGCGGCGAGCGCGAGCGTCGTCATCAAGAACGCCACCACAAGCGTCTTCCGTGTCACGGCCCCCATTTTATGGCGAAGACGAATTCCCTCCAAAGCGGTTGGGCGTCGCGCGCGGCCGGGGGATAAAATGGCCCCGATGCCGGGCAACCTGTTGCGGCCGGAACCCCAGGAACCCGAAGGGACCCTACGTGCCCTCCGTCCCCGCACCCTCGACGAGTTCGTGGGCCAGGAGCGGATAAAGGAACGCCTGCGCATCTACATCCGAGCGGCCAGGGAACGGGGTGAGCCGTTGGATCACGTGTTGCTGTTGTCGCCCCCCGGCCTCGGGAAGACGACCCTCGCCCACATCATCGCCCACGAGCTCGGGGTGCGGATCCAGGTGTCATCGGGGCCGGCCATCGAACGGCCCGGGGATCTCGCCGCGATCCTCACCCACCTCCGCCGCGGCGACGTCTTCTTCATCGACGAGATCCACCGCCTGCGACGGCAGGTGGAAGAGGTCCTCTACCCGGCCATGGAGGACTGGAAGATAGACATCGTGATCGGGGAGGGCCCCCACGCCCGGTCCATCAGACTGGACCTCGCCCCGTTCACGCTGATCGGGGCCACCACCCGCGAGGGGCTCCTCACCGCCCCCCTCCGGGATAGGTTCGAGGTCGTCTTCCGCCTCGAGTATTACCGCCCGGAGGAGCTCGCCGAGATCGTGCGCCGTGCCGGGACGCGGATGGGGTTGGAGGTCACGCCGGACGGGGCCCTGGAACTCGCGTCCCGCTCCCGGGGGACGCCCCGGATCGCCCTGCGCCTCCTGCGACGCGCCCGGGACCTGGCCCAGGTGGAAGGCGAGGGGGTGGTGGACCTCCCCATCGCGAGACGGACCCTCGAGCTGCTGGGGATCGATCACGAAGGGCTGGACTCGTTGGACCGGAAGATCCTGGAGGTGATCATCGACCGCTTCGACGGGGGACCGGTGGGAATAGAGACGCTGGCCGCGGCCCTGGGAGAGGACAAGGACACGGTGATGGAATTCTACGAGCCTTACCTCATCGCGAAGGGGTTCCTGCGGCGCACCCCCCAGGGACGGATGGCCACGGAGAAGGCCTACCGGCACCTGGGGCGGCCCACGGCGAGCCTGTTCTAGCGCTCAACGGCGGGCTAGCCCCGAGCCGTGGAGGAAGTCCCCCACCACCCCCGTGAACCGGCGCCAATCGATCGCCAGCGCACAGATCATCCAGATGAGGCCCGCGTAGGCGGCGGGGCGGGCGTAGAAATAGGCCACGATGAAGGGGACGAAGACCCAGGGGAACGCCATCCCCATGGTCAGGGCCTTGAACTGGAGGAACTCCCTGCTCTGGTGGGCCCAAAGCGCGATGGGGATCCCGAGGGCCAGGTAGGGGATACCCACCCAGGCCGGGACCAGGCCCACGGCCACGAGGTACACGGTGGAGGCGAGCACCATGATCATGTCGAACTGGAACTCGTGTTCGCCGATCCAGGAGGGGGGCTTCTCGTAGCGACGGGCGAGGCGGCCGTCCAGCATATCGGTGGTCCAACCGAGGAGGAGCAGGGCGATCACCTGTGACAGGGCCTCCGGCCCCAGCGGGATCATCCCTAGGATCGCCGCCGCGATCAGTCCCCGTGCGGCCGTGAGCCAGTCCGGGAGTTTTTCCCTACGCATAGTGTCTCTTCCATTATACTAACCTCCCCAGCGCAGCGCCTCGTCTCGGGGCGAGAATCGCCATTTCGCCCCGGGGAAGGCGGGGATCTCGAGCGATACCCGGAGCTGTCCCAGTCCCACCTCGACCCCGAAGCGGAGGCACCCCGCGAACTCCCGCACCAGGGATATGCGCCCCTGTACCGCCCTCCCGGCCAGGAAGTCGTATTCCCCGGCGAGGACGAGTACGTAGTCCGCCGAGACCTTCCAGGAAAGGTAGAGGGCGGCGCGCTTGAGGCGGGGGGGAAAAGGGACGGCCCGCACCCCCCACCTGACCGAGAGACCGTCGGCCGCGAGGAAGCCCTTGACGATGAGGTCCCGGAACGCCAGCGGGGAGAACGTCATCCCCCCCTGGGCCCGGAGGCCCCACCCGGACCCCGTCAGGGAGACGTCCACCTTCAGCGTCCGGAACCTCAGGGGATAGGGATCGAAGTCCAGGGAAAGGGAGAGCCCTGGGTCCTTGACCGTGACGCTCCATCGCCCCCCCAGGGCCCGGGCCCCGCTCAGGTCCCAGGAGAGGGCGAAGGCCTGGGACATCCCTCCGCGCGCGCCGTTGAAGGCGAGCTCCAGCCGGGATTGGGACGGGAGCGCATCGAAGCCGAGGGGCGAGGCCCCGACTCCCCATCGGGCGCTGTACCCGAGCTTTATCCCCCCGAGGGAAGCGGACGGGGCGAGGCTCAACCGATATCGGGACACGGCGCCGCCGGCGTGGGAGTAGAGGTCCAGCCGTGCCCCGATGGGCACGGAGAGGGAAAGGGGGCCCCACTTTTTTCCCCACCTGAGGGAGACGTCCGCCCCCATCCGGTACGTCTCCCCCTCGGTCCCGAGGTAACGGCCGCCGGAGAGGCTCAACCCGGCCACGGCCCCGGGGAGGGCGAAGGACCGGCTGAGGGAGAGCTCGGGGGCCTTCTCGTAGGTCCCGGCCTCCCGTTCCACCCGTTCCCACAGCGCTTTCCAGTCCCAAGAGGAGAGCGTCCCGGATAAGTCCGCCCGCGCCCGGCCTTCCGAGAGGGAGAAGTTCCCCCTCCACTCCCCGCCCTCCCACTCGCCCCGTCCCCCGACCCGCAACGCGCGCGGGGAGAGCGAGAGCTGGCCGTCCTCCCAGAACAGGGTGAGCTCGGGGCTCAGGCGGATCCCCCGGGGGTAGAAGGTGACGCCCACGGTCCCCCATGACGATCCTTCCACCAGGGTGAACGGGAGGGCCCACGTGAGGAAGAGCTCCCCCCCGGAGAAACCGACCCGGGGGAAGAGGGCCGGACCCTCGTCGCCAAGGCGGGAGACGTAGAAGGGCAGCCACCACACCCGGACCCCGAACGAGGAGAGACGGAGGTCCCGGGCGAATAGCCATTGATCCGGTATGTAGACGAGCTTTTCGGCCCGCACGGCGTAGGGGGCGCCCGCGAGGCAGGGACAGGTGGTGAAGGAGATGTCCCTCGCCACCAACCGACGGATCTTCCCCCCTGCGAGCTCGGCCCATACCTCTTCGGCCGCGAATACCAGGGTCTCCGGTTTCTCGGGGCCACTGAAGCCGAGCTCTCCGGCGATGGACCGGGCGTGGAAGGATCGCGCCCCTCCGTCGGGATCGAACGCCACCTCCAGGGCCGCGGCGGTGAAGGAGATGTCTTCGCCGGAGAGCTCCGCCCCCGCCGCCGCGATCTCCCAGGCGTCCCCCTCCTCCCCCCGCAGCTCACGCGCCCTCAGCACGTACCCCTCGAAGCGCGTCGTGGCCCCGGTGGCGGAAAAGGCGCGCTCCGCGAGGGAGAACTCCAGGGTCTCGGCCTCCAGCGTGAACGGGGGCTGGGCGGCGGAGAGGCCCACGGGGAAGAGCAGCGCGAGGAGGATGAGGAGCTTCCGGCCGTCCAGGCGCCACAGGAGGAGCAGGCCGAGGGCGAGGAAGGGGACCGCGGGCAGCCACGCCCCCCACGCGGGCGGGATCAGGCCCTGACGTGCCATGGTCTTGGTCCAGAGGAAGAGCGCCTGGGCGGCCCCGGCCAGCAGGAACCCCGCCGCGGCCCCGGCGACCCGCCCCCTCCTCCCAAGCACCATACCCACCGGGGCCCCGAAGAGGGCGAAGAGGAACGAGCTCGCCGCCACCGCGATCTTCGCGTGATACTCGACGATCAACCCCCGGGGGTCCACCCCAGCCCGCTTCATGGCGTCGATCCGCGCCGATAGCTCCCGCAACG
>JAADIW010000078.1 GCA_013151115.1 Caldisericota bacterium | reverse complement strand
TACTCGTTCGGCGATTTTTCGGGCCAGTTCCACGATTTCCTCCGGACTTAGCTCCTTCCCTTCCCGTAATGCCTCGATCGCCTCCGTGTCCACCCCAATCCGCTGCAAGATCTCCTCCGGCAGGCCTCGGATCCCCCGTTCCCCGGCCAGTTCTTGGAGACCCCGGGCCAGGGCGGCGATTTCCTGGCCGAAGTCGTCAGCGGTGGTCCTATCCGCAAGGAATTCCTCCAAAGCTCGTTCGAACTCCTCAACCACCCGCTCTAAGGCCTCGGACGGAACGCCTTGCGTTTCCAGAAAACGGACAAGCTGTTCCATGAACCCCGCCAACGCCGTGGCCACCGTCTCTTTGTCCGCGTCTCCGGCTGTGGCGATCAGCCGCAAGAGCTCCGTCACGGGCTCGAACTCGACGGTCTCCGCGACCATCACAGGAGCGAGGGCGCAGAATAACACCAGCAACAGTGCTACTCTCCTGATCAACGGGCTCACCTCCTCTCCTTTTTACAATTATATTCTATTATACCACTCCACCGTCGCTGCGCCAGGGACGAAAACGTTGAGTTGAAATCTAATGTGGGCGTGGGAGGCCGCGGTATGCGACTCTCCCGATACATCGCGCGGGCGCCCGACCCAACTGGAATCCGACTCAAGCCCTCTTCCGACCTCATTGAACGAGGAGGAATTTCGATGCGGGTCCGGGTTTGCTATGTGGACAGATTCCATGGGTACTGCCGGGGGTTCAAGGCCTTTGAGCAGAAGGAGGTTCAGGTGTGTTTGTCGGCCACGGTGGAGGCGGCGTAGGCCTCGGGCTTGGTCCGCACGGCGAACCCGCTCCCCCGGATCATCCCCACGACCTCCTCCACCAGTTCCCGGGTGCGGCCCGAGCGCCCCACGTCCACGTGGATCTCGAGGTGGAATCCCAGGACCTCGCGTTCCTGGAGGGCCTCCACCAGCCGCCGGGCGAGCTCATAGGAGAGCCACGCCTCCCGCCAGATGCGTTCGCGGATGGTGGGGGGGCTCTTCTCGCGGCGGCGCTGCCAGAAGTACCGCCCGCCCTTGCCCAACCGGTGGATGACGATCGCGGACACGTACTCGGCGATGTTGTAGTAGGTCTGCGAATCGGTCCCCACGATGATCTCGTAGGCCGCCTTGGGGGCGTCCTCCATCATGGAGACGATCTCGTCCACCACACGGGGGAAGGTCAACGCCCCCACCGTGGGGTTGTAGAAGATATCGCGCGCCATCTCGCTCGATCCTACATCCCCGCGGAGCCGCGCGTCAAGTTCCCTTCGGCGCTATCGCGGAGGCGTGACGCCGGGCTGATCCTGATAGGCGCCGCCGGCCTCCTTCTCGGCGTAGGTGCGCAGGGGCCGCCGGCCCCGGAAGAACACCACCTGGGCGATCCCCTGGCCGATGTGGAGGCGGATGGGGAGCGGCGAGAGATTCGCCAACTCGATGGTGAGCCGCCCGCGCCATCCGCATTCAAGAGGGGTCACGTTCACCAACAGCCCACAGCGAGCGTACGAGCTCTTGCCCCAGCAGACCCCCATCACGTCCTCGGGCATGGCGAACCGCTCCACGCTCTCGGCGAGGACCTGGGAGTGTGGCGCGAGCTCGAAGACCCCCTCCGCCTCGATCTCCCGGAACAGCTCCCGGGGGAAGTCCAAGGGGTCCAGGACGGCGTTCACACCTCCCAGGGGGACGAGGAACCTCCGTCCCAACCGGATGTCGTAGCCGAAAGAACTCAGCCCGTAGGAGGGCTTACCCTCCTGGCGGGGGACGAAGGGCTCGATCATCGGCGGCTCCCGCTCGCAGAGCTCCCGGATCTCCCTGTCGGAGAGGATAGACCAGCTCATCCCTCCACCTCCAGATCGCCGAACACGGTGGGCGCATGTCCCCTCAGGATCCGCAACACCGCCGCGGCGAACCGGCGGACCTCCCACTGGGCCGCTTTGGATCCCCGCAGCCCGATGATGTGGCGCCACTCCCTGAAGTTAGCGGATACGACCAACCTGGTCTCACACCCGATGGGGAGCACATAGCGGGCGTCCTCCCGCGGCACCCCCGCGGCGATGAGCTCCTCGTAGAGGGCCACCGCCTTCGCGTGCAGTGATCGCGCCCGTTCCCACTGCGCATCGGTCAGGGTCGGTGGCCGCACCAGGCCGCGGTCGCGTACGTCCACGAACCGTTGCGATTCCTGGACGAAGCTGGCGATGCGATGGCGCGTGAGCTGGTTCGCCGCCGCCCGCGAGATGCCCTCCACCAGGAACGTGGCCCACGCGAACTCCAGCACCGATTCGTGTCCCCGGGCGAGGAGGCCCCGGATGAGCTCCCGGTCGGCCTCCGGCGAGGCCCGGGACTCGGAGCGGTGTGACACCCGGGCGCACCGCGCGATGAGTCTTTCAGGGTCGGAGGTGATCGCTATGAGCTCGACCCTCACGTTTCCCTCCCCGGAAGTTTTTCGTCCATGATACCAGGGCCCGTCCCCGTGGGCTAAACTGTGGATGCCGTGGGGCCCGAGGCGATCGCGGAAGGGATCTGGGTGTTCCGCTCCCGGTTCGCGGAGATGCTCTCCACGCTGATCCGACTGGACGCGGACCACGCGGTCCTGGTCGATCCCCCGATGTTCGCCGACGAGGCGGAGGGGATAAGGCGGTTCGCGCGCGAACGGGGACTTTCCGTGGACTTCCTCGTCCTCACCCACGCCCACGGGGACCACATCTACGGGGCCGTCCACTTCCCCGGGACGCTGACCCTCGCCCACCGCGACTTCTGGGATTTCTGGCGGGAGATCGAGGCCATGGACCGGGAATTCTTCTCCCGCTTCCTCCCCGATTACGGGATCCCGGAGGTCCGCTGCCCCCATCTCCTCCTCGCCCACGGGTCCCGGATGCGCTTTCAGAGGGAACTCGTGTTCGCACACGTCCCCGGCCACTCCCCCGATGGGCTCATGGTGGAGCTCCCGGGCGAGGGGATCTGGATCGCCGGCGATACCGTGCTCCCGGTTCCACTCGTTTCCTCGGGGAGCCTCCGGCGGCTACACGCCACCCTCCTGGATCTCCTCGGGCGCTTCCACGGGGGGACCATCGTCCCGGGCCACGGGGAGGTCGTCCGGGACGGGACCGCCCGGCGCCTGCTCGAGGGGAACGTGCGCTATCTTGAGCGGCTGGGCGAGGAGGTGGGGCGCGCGATATCCGCGGGAAAGGATCTCCGGGAGGTCGAGGGCTCCCTCCCCCTCGCGCGCTTCGGGATCCGGGAGGACGCGGTGGGCGGCCTCGCCGCCTGGATCCACCGCGAGAACCTGCGGCGGGCCTACACGGAGCTCTCAGAAGGTGAGTGACGCGCCGCGCGCCCCGGTCCCCGTGGCCGGGGCGTGGTGGCCCACGCCCCGGCCGTCGCCGTGGCCCTCACGGCGTCCCCTGATCGCAGAAGCGGGTCTTCAGCAGGTCTTCGGCGTATTGCTCGAGGTACTGGGGGTAGGGCGTCCCCGCGAGGCCCACGTCGATCTTCCCCTCGGCCATCCAGAGGGCCATGTAGTACTGCACCGCCCAAGCGCCCATGTAGGAGAGGGAGCTGTCCTTGTAGCCACAGTCGTGGGGGAGGTCCACGTGGCGGACCTCGTGAAAGATGAGCAGGATCAACCCGAACAGGCCCACCCCGGATTGGGGGTCACGCCAGACGAGCCGCGATCGCAGGAGATCCTGGTCGGCCTTGGGGACGGTGATGGCCAGGACACCCCCGGGCTTCCCCGGCGGGTACACGGTGTGGCAACAGGAGGCCTTCTCAGCGGTATAGCTCACCACGATGGCCCCGATCTTGGACTTGAGCCACGCGTAGGGATGGAGGGATGTCCAGGGGAGGGGTTGGGAAAGGACCATGTGACGGATGACCCGGAGGGCCTGGTAGATGGGGAGCTGATCCGGTATCTCCTCCAGCGCCGTGGGCGGCACCGTGCACACGTATTGTGGGGGCTTGGGCCGCATCGGCGGCTCGAACAGAACGGGGAAGTCCTCCATGAGGATCTCCAGCTCATCCCGGGCGGGGCAGCTCATGAGGAACGCGTCGATATTCGCGATGGGGGAAACCCCGGGAACCCGCG
>JAADIW010000054.1 GCA_013151115.1 Caldisericota bacterium | reverse complement strand
GGATTCCGTGGATCCCACGGCGGTGGCCGTCTCCCTATCGCTGGAGGAGGGCCAGAGCTTCTCCGTGACGTTTTCGTACGCGCTCGGGATCCCGGCGTTCCCCGGCGGGAGCTACGGGCTCCTCGCCGCCGGGGAGCGGGCGACGGTCGTATCCCAAGCCTATCCGGTCCTCGCCCCGTGGCGTGGGGGGTGGCTCGTGGAGCCGGGGTTCCCGTGGGGCGATGCCACGGTGGCCGATGTCGCCGATTACACGGCCGAGATCGCGCCGCCCCCCGGCTGGACGGTCGTGGCCGCCGGCTCGGAGGAGGGACTCCCCACCGGGGCGATCCGGGTTAGGGGACATGAGCTGCGGGAGTTCGCGTTCGTCCTCGTCTCCGGGTACGAGAACGCCGCCCTGGAGGTGGGTGGGGTCGAGGTCCGATCGTGGTTCCTGCCGGCGCACCGGGACGCGGGGGAGGCGGCCCTCCGGCTCGCGGCCCGTGCGTTGGAGCTCTACGCGGCCCTGTTCGGGAGATATCCCTTCCCGGAGCTCGACGTGGTGGAGGTGCCCCTGCGGGGGGCGGCGGGGGTCGAGTTCCCGGGCTTGATCCTAGCGGGCACGGAGTACCCGCCAAAGGGAGGACCAAGACGGATTCTTCTTCCCGATGATCTTCGCCCACGAGGTCGCCCACCAGTGGTGGTACGCCCAGGTGGGGAACGATCAGGTGCGGGAGCCGTGGGTGGACGAGGCCTTGGCCACCTACACCTCGGGCCTCGCCATGGATGGGTGGGGAATGTTCGATGAGCTCCGCGCTTATTGGGAACGGAGCTACGAGCTCGGCCGCTCACGGGTCCCCGGGGCGACCCCATTCGATCCCGTATGGGCGTTCCCCGAGGGGAGGGGATACGGGGGGATCGTCTACTCCGGCGGGGCGCTCTTCTTCCTGGATCTCGAGGGCACGATGGGCCGTGCCCCGCTGCTCAGGGCCCTGCGTCGCTATCTGGGGGAGTACCGCTGGGGGATCGCCACGGGGGCGGAGCTCCTCGGGATCCTGCGGGACGCCGGCGGGGCGGGGGCGA
Source organism: Caldisericota bacterium (assembly GCA_013151115.1). GTDB lineage: Bacteria > Bipolaricaulota > Bipolaricaulia > Bipolaricaulales > Bipolaricaulaceae > UBA3571. Next base: position 10,825 of record JAADIW010000054.1, on the reverse strand, counting down.
AGGAGGTCATCGAGGGGTGGCGCCGAGGCGCGCGGCCCTGAGCTGGCCACAGCCCGCTTGGATCCGCACCCCCCGGGAATAACGCACGGTGACGTCGATCCCCCGCGCGAGGAGCGCGCGCTTGAACGCCTCGACCCGGGACAGGGGCGGCCTCCGAAACGGAAGCCCGGGGGCGGGGTTGAAGGGTATCAGGTTCACGTGGGCGAGCCGTCCCGCGAGGAGCCGCGCCAGCGCCCGGGCCGCCGCGGGGGAATCGTTCACCCCGTCGATGAGCACGTACTCGTAGGTGACGCGCCGCTTGGTGGCGCGGGTGTATTGTTCGGCCGCGGCGAGGACGTCGGCGATGGGGTACCTCTTCGTCGCGGGGACGAGCTCCGCCCGGAGCCCGTCCCAGGGGGCGTGGAGGGATATGGCGAGGTTGAGCTGAATCCCCTCCCGGGCCAGCCGCAGGATCCCCGGCACGATCCCCACCGTGGACACGGTGAAGCGGCGGGCCCCGATGTTGAGGCCCCAGGGGTGGTTCAGGTTGCGGATGGCCTTCAGGGTCGCCTCGTAATTGAGGAGGGGTTCGCCCATCCCCATGAGGACGACGTGGGTGACCCGCTCCCCTTCCCCCTTGAGTCTCCGCGCGAAGAAGAGGACCTGGAGGGCGATCTCCCCGGAGGTTAGGTCCCGGCGGAAGCCCATCCGCCCGGTGGCGCAGAAGGCGCACCCGACGGGGCACCCCACCTGGGTGGAGACGCACACGGTGCGCCGATCCGCGTCGCGCATGAGCACCGTCTCGATCGCCTCCCCGTCGGCGAGTACCAGGAGGACCTTCTCCGTCCCCTCCTCGGCGTCCATGACGGTGGCCCCGGGTGAAGCGGCGCCGATGGCGAACTCACGCGAAAGCCGTTCGCGCAGGGGAACGGGGAGGTTGGTCATCGCGGAGAAATCCCGGACGAGGTGTTTCCAGGCCCACTCGAAGACTTGACGCGCCCGGTATCTGGGCTCGCCGATCGAGGCGAAGTAGGCCTCGAGTTCGGCCGGGGACAGGTCGAGGAGCTCTCGCATGATCGCGAATGGGATTATAGTTCCCCTCGCCTCCCGGGGAGACCGAGGTACTTTTCCGACGACATCCGGGAGGCCCGGGCCCTCCCTTTATTATCGCCGCGATATCCCGCGCCTCCTGGCGCTGTGAAGCCGATCGCCGTCCCGTTGCCCTCATCCCGGGGCCCCCGTACACTTCCGCAGAGGGGGTCTCATTGAGCATCAGAAACCTGGACAAGATCTTTCGGCCGCAGCGCGTCGCGGTGGTGGGGGCGAGCGATAACCCCGAGAGCGTAGGGTATACGGTGCTGCGCAACCTCGTGAGCTCTGGCTTCCCCGGTGTGATCTACCCCGTGAACCCCAAGCACGAAGCGGTCCAGGGGATCCAGGCCTACCCCGACGTCAAGGCCCTCCCCCGGGTACCGGACCTCGCGGTGATCTGCACCCCCGCCCCGACCGTCCCCGGCATCGTGCGCCAATGTGGGGAAGCGGGGATCCTGGGCGTCATCATCATATCCGGGGGATTCCGCGAGGCGGGTGAAGGGGGAAGGGAGCTCGAGGAGGGAATCCGCTCCGTCCAGCGGGAGTTCGAGGGAATGCGGATCATCGGGCCCAACTGCCTCGGGATCATCGTCCCCTCCCTCAAGCTCAACGCGAGCTTCGCTGCCGCCATGCCGGAGCCGGGCCATGTGGCCTTCATCTCTCAGTCGGGGGCCCTGTGCACCTCGGTCCTCGATTGGGCGCTGGAGGAGGGTATCGGCTTCTCCCACTTCGTGTCCATCGGCAACATGCTCGACGTGGACTTCGGGGATCTCATCGATTACCTCAACGAGGACCCCCACACCGCGTCGATCGTCCTCTACATCGAATCCATCCCCGAGGCACGCGAGTTCATGTCGGCGGCCCGGGCGTTCGCCCGGGAGAAGGTGATCATCGCCTACAAAGCCGGGCGGTTCGCCGAATCCGCCAGGGCCGCCGCCTCGCACACCGGGGCCATGGCGGGGGAGGATGCGGTCTACGACGCGGCCTTCCGCCGTGCCGGCATCGTGCGGGTCCTGGAGATAGAGGAGATCTTCGATACCGCGGAGCTGCTGGCCCGGGTCCGTCCCCCGCTGGGGACCAAACTGGCGATCGTGACCAACGCCGGGGGGCCGGGGGTCATGGCCACCGACGCGTTGATGGCCCTCGGAGGGGAGTTGGCCGAGCTCGGCCCGGAGACGGTGGAGAGATTGGACGAAGTCCTCCCGCCCTTTTGGTCCCGCGGGAACCCCGTGGATATCATCGGGGACGCCCCTCCCGAACGTTACGCCGAGGCGGTGGGGATCGTCCTGGATGATCCCAACGTGGACGCGGTCCTCGTGATCCTCACACCGCAGGCGATGACCGATCCCAGGGGGACGGCCGAGGCGATCGCGGCGATCGAGGGCCGTAAACCCCTCCTCGCCGCCTGGATGGGAGGACGTGCGGTGCGGGAGGGGATCGAGATCCTGAACCAGGCGGGGATCCCCACCTACGGCACCCCGGAGCGGGCGGTCCGGGCGTTCATGCACCTCGTGCACTACGGCCGCAACATCGAGATGCTCTACGAGACCCCCCGGGAGATCCCCCTCTCTTTCAGCGTGGATCGCAAACGGGTGCGCGAGCGGTTCATCGAGGCGTTCCGGGACGGGCCCGATGTTTTGGATGAGGAGCGCTCCAAGGGGCTCTTGGCCGCCTATGGGATCCCGGTGACCCGGGCCTACCCCGCCGCGACCCCCGATGAGGCGGTACGGATCGCCGAGAGGATCGGGTATCCGGTGGTCCTCAAGGTCCTATCACCCCAGATCACCCACAAGACCGATGTGGGAGGGGTGGCGTTGGATCTCCGGGACGCGGTGGCGGTGCGACGCGCGTTCGAGCGCATCGTGGGCTCGGCGAGGGAGCGTCGCCCGGACGCCCAGGTGCTCGGGGTCACCGTCCAGCGCATGGTGCGGGCCCGCGATGGCGTCGAGCTGATCCTGGGTGCCAAGAAAGACCCCACCTTCGGAGCGGTGATCATGGTGGGCACCGGCGGGACGGCCGCCGAGGTCTTCCGGGACCGGGCGTTGGGGCTCCCCCCGCTGAACGAGAGGTTGGCCCATCGGATGTTGGAATCCCTGCGCTCGTGGAAGCTCTTGCGTGGCTACCGGGGCAAGCCGGGGGTGAACCTGGAGAGGCTCATCGAAGTGCTGATGCGTTTTTCCTACTTGGTCGCCGATTTCCCCGAGATAAAGGAGATCGACGTCAACCCCCTCCTCGCCACCCCCAACGAGGTCATCGCCCTGGATGCCCGGGTCATCCTCGATCGGGAGGCGATCGAGCGCCCTCCTCGGCCCTATTCACACCTGGCCATACGCCCCTATCCCGAGGGGTACGAGCGCACCGAGACGCTCGAGGACGGGACCCCGGTGCTTCTCCGTCCCATCCGCCCCGAAGACGAACCCATGTGGCACGAGATGCTGGCGGCCTCCTCCCGGGAGTCCATCCGACAGCGGTTCCGCCACATCTTCAAGGAGACCACCCACAAGGTGGCGATCCCCTATTGTTTTATCGATTACGACCGCGAGATGGCGATCGTGGGGATCGTGGAGGAGTGGGGGAGGAAGCGGATGGGGACGCATGGTGGCCAATCCCGATCTGGACACGGTGGAGTACGCCGTCTTCGTGGCCGATCCCTGGCAGGACAAGGGGTTGGGGAGCCTGCTGACGGCGTATTGTCTCGAGATCGCCCGCGCTTGGGGGATCGGGAAGATGAGGGCGGAGACGACCCCCGACAACACCCGTATGATCCGCATCTTCGAGAGATACGGGTTCCGGATCGAGCACGACATCGAGGAGGAGGTCGTCCTGGCGGAAAAGGAGTTGCGGTGAAGCCCAGCACCCGCTTCGGCCCCGCGGCCGGTGCTGTCAGATGAGGTCCATACTGATAACCGGGGGCACGGTTGTCACCGCCCGCCGCACCCTCCAGGCGGATGTGCTCGTGCGGGGAGGGCGGATCGCCCGGGTGGGTAAGGCCGTGTCCCGGGAGGCGGACGAGGTGGTGCGCGCCCGGGGCCTGCTCGTCTTCCCAGGGTTCATCGATGCCCACGTCCATTTCTCCCTCCCGGTGGCGGGGACCCGTTCCGCCGACGATTTCCGCACGGGACCCAAGGCGGCCGCCCATGGGGGGATCACCTGTTTCCTCGATTTCACCGTGGGCCACCCCGATGTCCCGCTCCCCGACGCCCTGGAACGGCGCCTCGAGGAGGCCCGTCCCTCGTGTGTCGATTACGCCCTCCGTGCCGAGATGATCGGCTGGAGCCCGGAACGGGCGGGGGAGATCTTCCGGGTGGCGGAGATGGGGGTCCGTTCCTTCAAGTTCTACACCGCCTACTCCGACTCCGGCCGTCGCACCCCCCTGGGCTACCTCCGGGCCGCCATGGAGGCGATCCGCGAGCTCGGGGGCGTGGCCATGGTGCACTGCGAGGCGGACGAACTCGTGGACCCGGGCGGGGGGCCGTTCCCCGCCGCCAGGCCCGCCCTGGCCGAGGAGGTGGCCATCGTCGAAGTGGGGATCCTGGCCCGGGATACGGGGTGCCGCACCTATATCGCCCATATCTCGAGCGCCCGGGGGCTCGCCGCCTACCTCGCGGCCCGGAGGATGGGGGCCCCCCTCATGGGGGAAACCTGCCCCCACTACCTTGTGCTCGACGACCGCGTCTACATGCGCCCGAACGGGCATCTCTTCTCGGTGACTCCCCCGATCAGGAAGCCCGAGGATGCCGGGACACTGTGGTGGGCCCTGGAGCGGAAGCTCCTCACGGCCGTATCCACCGATCACTGTCCCTTCACCGTTTCCCAGAAGGAGGCGGGACGTGACGATCCGGAGAGGCTCCCCTCCGGGCTCCCCGGGACGGAGCTCCTCCCGGCGCTCCTGTTCTCCGAGGGGGTGGCCAAAGGGAGGCTCTCCCCACGTCAGTTCGCCTATTATCTCACGGAGGGACCGGCGCGGGCCTTCGGGCTCTGGCCCCGAAAGGGGAGGCTTGCCCGGGGCGCCGATGCCGATCTCGTCCTGTGGGATCCCCATGCCCGTTGGACCGTGGAGACGCGGCAGCTCCACATGAACGTCGATTTCTCTCCCTACGAGGGCATGGAGCTCCAGGGGCGCCCGGTGGCGGTGATGTCCCGGGGGATGTGGGTCGTGCGCGAGGGCGAGTTCGTGGGGAGCGAGGGACACGGGGAGTTCGTTCCATGGCAGGGATGAGGGAATTGGTGCTCGTGCGGGGAGCGGGGGATGTGGCCACCGCGGTGGCAATCCGCCTGCGCGAACGCGGCCTCGGCGTGGTCTGTACCGAGCTCCCCCAGCCGCTCGCGATCAGGCGGGCGGTGGTCTTCGCCGAGGCGGTATACGAGGGCCGGTGGGCCGTGGAGGGGCACGAGGCGGTGCGGGTCGCGTCCCCGGACGAGGCCTTGAAGCTCTCCGAGCTGGGCGCGATCCCCGTGTTGGCGCCGGAGGGCGATGCGGTAACACGGCTACGTCCGGAGGCCATCGTGGACGCCCGCATGGCGAAACGGAACCTGGGCACCCATATCCGCGAGGCCCCCATCGTCATCGGATTGGGGCCGGGTTTCACCGCAGGCGTGGACTGCCACGCGGCGGTGGAGACCCTCCGAGGACCTAACCTCGGTAAGGTTTACCTCCGGGGCTCCCCCCTCCCCGTCACCCATCGTCCATGTCCCATCGGTGGGATCTCCCGGGAACGGGTATTGCGGGCGCCGCGGGCCGGACACTTCTTCGGCTACAAAGCGATCGGGGAACGCGTAAGGAAGGGCGAGGCGGTGGCCTGGTGCAGCGGCGAGGAGCTTCGGGCCCTCTGCGACGGCGTGATACGTGGGATCCTGCGTTCCGGCATCGAGGTCCCCGCGGGCACGAAGGTGGTGGAGATCGATCCCCGGGGGGATCCACAGGTCTGCTTCCGGGTGGCGGAGCGTTCCTGGCGGATTGCCGCCGGGGTGCTCGAGGCCCTGGACATCCTCGGCCTCTGAGGGCACCGAATCGCACGGGCCTTTCTGTAAAGCCGAAACGGCTTTGAAACCCTTGGCCGTGGACCGTGTAATTACGGTGGAGGTGGTCGACTGTGGGGCGTTTTCTGTCGGTCGTTTTCGTGGCGCTATGGGCTCTATCGGGGATTGCCCAGTACGGTTCCGAAGAGGGGCCTTACGCCGCCGTGTCCCTGCACCTCTCGTGCCAGCTAACCACCCCCGGAACCTGTGAGCAGCCCGCCGAGGGGCTGGTACGGTGCCGAGTCCCGGCGGGGACGGAGGGGACGCTCTTGCTGACCGCCAACGTCGCCCCGTCCACCCACTGGGTTGACATCGCGGCGGTGACCCTTCCCCCCTGGGCGACGTTCACCCCCGCCCCGGGATACGGCACCGCCCAGGCTACTTGTTCCTTCCTCCCCCCTCCCGAGGCCGCGGGAGGCACCTTCGAGCTCCGCTTCCGGGCCTCCACGGCCTACGCCGTGAGCGCCGAACTCCCTCGAGGTGGTGCCGGGGGCCGCGGGGTACCGCACCGACGACCGGGGGAGGTTCTCCCTCCCCGCCGATCGACTCCCCGATACCTGGGTGTCCGGGACCCTCACCCGCTGTGATACCGGCGAGCCCCTGCGGGGGGTTCCGGTGACGGCGCGACTTCTCCCACGTGAAGGGAGGTCTTCGATCCGCACGCTGGGCGATGTGGGGGCAGTGGAGATCTCCACGCCGGGTTACGGCGTGACCCGGATCCCGCGGGAGGGGCTTCGGCTGCTCTCCTCCATGGACCCAAGCGGCCGGGTCCAACGCACCATCGAGGTGGGGACAGTGTGCTTGGGACCGGGTGAACGGCCTTATGGCGTGCCTGTAGCCGGCGGTGTTGTGTCCGGGAGAACTGGGACGAACGGGGAGCTTTCGGTCCCCCTGGATCCACGGACAAGGGTGACGGCCCGGTTGATCGATTGTGAAGAAGGGAAGCCTTTGGCGGGCGTCGCTGTCCGTCTGTCCCCCATTTACGAGGGGGGTCAGCTGGCGGGATTCGAGCTCAGCCCCGAGGGATATGGCCCCAAAGCTGTCACCGAGTTCTTCCGTCTCTCCCTGTTTAACACTACCGTTTACGCTCTCGGTGAGGTATGTTTTTCCCCTCCCGTTCGGAAAAAAGCCTGCCAGGATGTCCTTTTGAAAATACTCTCTTTGAACACCCAACGGTTGACCGTCGGGGCGAGGGCGGTCAAGGCACGGGAACGGGAGATCATGAACTTCATCAGAAAAGGAGGAGCTTACCGATTTGATATCGTTTGCCTCCAGGAATGGTTCCAGGATGTGGACGTCGCCGGCGTTACGGGCCTGCGGGCTTGGTCCACCGACAAGGGGCCCCTGCTCCGACACTGGATCGGGGCAAGTCCCGACCTGGAAGAGATAAAAGTGGCCGATAAGCGGGTGGGCGATATCCGCCTCATAAACGCGTATCCGAACGATTACGGCGCGGAGATCGTTGTCGGACCCAATTACGTCGCCGGCCCGGATTGCACCCGGTTTCTCGAGACGCGCATCGACGGAGGCCTGGTGATTTTGGTGAGGCCTCCTTACAGGATTATCGCTGCCAGTGCTTTCCTTTTCAGCTCCGGAGAGGATTGGGACGCCCATGCCAGCAAAGGAGCGCTCTATGCCCGCGTGCAAATCGACCCCAGCGATCCCCAATGCTACATACACGTCTTCAACACTCACTTACAGGCGGACTACGCCGGTAAAAACTACGCGTGGATAAGGGCGGAACAGATAGAGGAGCTGGTGAGATTCATGAAGAAATGCATCGACGATGATCCCGACAACCACCCCATCATATTGACGGGCGATTTCAATGTGGCCGCGCCCCGGCCGAAGAACTGGGGCAAGGACCTCGTTCCCCCGCAAGGGGCTAACATCGGGATTCCATCCACGTCTCGCGAATATGTTTCCTTAATCCAGCGATTGCAGGGGTTGGGGTTGAGAGACGCGTGGGCATCCTTGCGGCCCGGCGACCCGGGATTCACTTGGATTGGAAAGGATTGGGGGAGCCGATTTCCCAGCCCGTGGGGTAACCTGGGCAACACGCTGGCCACGGAGGATGGGTGGCCGGCGCGGTTGGATTACATATTTGTATACGCGGGGGGGAAAGGGTCGCCGGTGAAGCTACAACTGCAGTCCATCAGGCGAAGCCCGGAGAAGACCGGTCCCAACACGAAACCCTATCAATGGCGTCAAGGCAACGAAAGGATATCCTCATTCACGCTTTCCGACCATCTGGGACTTATATTGGAGGCGATCACTAAATAAAACGGGCGGGGCGGCACGCCTTGTGGCCGCCCCGCACCCGGTTCAGTCGAGCGCGGACACCCGGGTCAGGTCCAGCACGTAGATGGGGTAGACGGCCAGGCCCCCGATCCCCGCCCGGGCGGCGATGATGCGGTGGGGGTCCTGGATGAAGTAGTTCACCACCTCCTCGGCGATGATCCGCTGCGCCCGCGCGTAGATCTCCCGGCGCCGCTCGGGGTCCATGCAGGTCTTCCCTTCCTCCAGGAGTTCCTCCAGCTCGGCGTTTCTCCAGCCGCGGCGGAAGTAGTAATCCGGGCGCTCCGCCCCATATCCGGTGAGCATGAGGGCGGGGTCGAGCCGCCCGATATGGCCGATCACGGTGAGGTCGTAGTCGGCCTGGGCGTAGACCCGTTCGAGCCAGGTGCCCCAATCCACGAGCCGGATGGAGACCCCTATCCCCACCGCCCCGAGCTGGGCCGCGATGAGCTCCCCGGTCTTCACGTGGAACTCGTAGTTGGAGGGGAGGGTCATCGTGGCCTCGAACCCCCGCGGGTATCCCGCCTCCGCCAGGAGCTCCCGGGCCCGCTCCGGGTCGTAGGGGTACAGATCCGTCAGGTCGACGTAGTAAGGCATCCCCGGGGGGATCGGCCCGCCGATGGGGGTGGCGTATCCCAGGGCGACGAGCTCGATGATCTTCTCCCGATCTATGGCGTGGGCGATGGCCTGGCGTACCCGTAGGTCCGCGAACGGGGTGCGGGCGTTATTTATGGCGAGGATCTGGACGAGGTTCATGGGGCCGGAGACCACTGTGAAGGCCGGGTTTCCCTCAAGGGCTTTGGCGGTCTGGTAAGGGATATCCACCGCGATGTCCACGTCGCCGGCCTGCAGCGCCAGGGCCCGCGCCGCGCCATCGGGGATGAAGCGGAAGGAAACCCTGTCCACGCGCGGGATCTCCGGCATGTAATAATCCGGATTCCGCTCCAGGACGATCCGATCGCCCGGGCGCCACTCGACGAATCGGAACGGCCCGGTGCCCACCGGGTGCTCTCCCAGCGGCTCGCCCGTCCGCGGCTTGGGGACGATCGCGGAGTCGGCCTGGGCCAGAATCGCGAGGAAGTAGGGGACTGGTTCCTTCAGCTGAAAACGCACCGTGTGGGCGTCCACGGCCTCCACGGCCGCGATATCGGCGTAGTACTCGGGGTGGGGATTGGGCGTGTCCGGGGACATGGCCCGGAGGAACGAGCGCCGCACCGCCTCCGCATCGAACGGTGTGCCGTCGTGGAACCGTACCCCTCGCCGCAGCCGAAACGTCCAGGTACGGCCGTCGGCTGAGGCCTCCCAGGACTCGGCGAGTTGGGGGCGGAAGTCGCCGTCCGGTCCCACCTGGACCAGGCACTCGTAGAGGTTGTGGTGGAGGATGAGGTCGATGGCCGCGGCGGGGTTCGCCGTGGGGTCCAGGGTGGGAGGCTCGGTGGATACCGCCACCACGAGCTCTCCCCCGACGGCGGGAAGGCCACAGAGGAGCAGCAGGAAGGGCAAGAACGCCTTCATCACGGAGTGTCACCTCCTCGTCGGAGTGTCACCTCCGGTATTTCAAGCCATTTTAGCCCCCGGACCCCCGGAAATCCCGCCCCCGCGTCCCGCCGGGAAGTTAGGGTAGAATGAAAAACGGCTGAAAGGAGGTGACGTTGGCGGATATCGTCGTCCCGCCCCTGGGAGGGGTGGAGGAGGTGCGGGTGGTGCGGTGGCTCCACGAGGTCGGCGACGAGGTGCACGCCGGGGAGGCGGTGGCGGAGGTGGAGGCGGAGAAGGCGACCTTCGTCATCGAGGCGCCCGTGGGCGGGAGGCTCTACGCCATCCTCGTCCCCGAGGGGAAGACCGCCGCGCCCGGGGACGTGATCGGGAAGATCGAGGAGGCGTCCGGGTGAAGGGAACGGTCCTGTGGGCGCATCTCGGGCGCATCCCGTACGACGAGGCCCTGGAGCTCCAGCGTGACCTGCATCGCCGGCGATGCCGGGGGGAGATCGGGGACCTCGTGCTCTCCCTGGAGCACGAACCGGTGATCACGCTGGGCCGTTCCGCCGATCCCCGCCATGTGCTCGCCGACCCCGCGGCCCTCCTCGCGCGGGGGATCCGGGTGCGCCAGAGCGAACGCGGGGGGGACGTCACTTACCACGGCCCGGGACAGCTCGTGCTGTATCCGATCCTGGATCTCCGCGGTTGGGGCCGACGGCTCCGGTGGTACGTGTGGGCCCTGGAGGAGGTGATGCTCCGGGTGGCGGCCGCGTACGGGATCGACGCCGCGCGGATTCCGGGCCGGCCGGGGATCTGGGTGGGACGCGATAAGTTGGGCGCGGTGGGGGTGTACGTGCGGAGGTGGGTCACCATGCACGGCCTCGCCCTGAACGTGGACCCTGACCCGGATGGCTTCCGGTGGATCGTCCCCTGCGGGGTCCACGGGGCCGGGACGACC
>JAADIW010000102.1 GCA_013151115.1 Caldisericota bacterium | reverse complement strand
GCTCGACGAGCCAGTCCACCGCCCGCCGCACCCGGGTATCGTCCATGGGGAACTCCACCGCCCGCAGTGCCGGGAGGACCGCCCCGGTGCCGTAGAGGTGGTTCACCCCCCAGCGGCCGAACCAGGACCCGTCCCGCTCCTGCTCCCGGAAGAGGTACCGCAGGGCCCGGTCCAGGGGCGCGAACCCCGGCCGGTACCCGAGCCTCCCCAGGCACTCCACGATGTGGGCGGTGACGTCCACCGAGGGGGGATCGATGATCTCGCCGAAGTCGGCGAAGGGGATCTCCCGCAGGAACGCCTTCGTGTTGTCGCGATCGAACGCCCCCCAGCCGCCGTTCCGCGATTGCATCCCCAGGAGCCACTCCAGCCCCCGGGAGATGGCGAACTCCTTGGCCCTCTCGGGGAGCTCGATCCCCAAGAGAGCCATCATCACCACCGCGGTGTCGTCGGTGTCGGGGTACCAGTCGTTGTCGAACTCGAACGCCCACCCACCCGGCCGCGCCCGGCACTTAACTTGCCAGTCCCCGCCGACGAAGATCTGCTCCCCCAGAAGCCACTCACCCGCCTTGACCAGGGCGGGGTGGTCCGCGGGTAGCCCGGCGTCCCGGAGGGCGATGGCGGCGAGGCCCGTATCCCATACCGGGGAGATGCACGATTGCAGCCGGAACCCGCGCTCGTCCTCGATGGCGTACCGGGAGAACCCCTCGATCCCCTTCCGCATCACCGGGGACTCGGGGGAGTACCCCAGGGCGTGGAGGGCGATGAGGGAGTAGACCCACGGGGGCTGGATCCCGCCCCAGCAGCCGTCGGCCTCCTGGCGGGCCACGATCCACTCCTCGGCTTCCTTCAGGGCCCGGCGCCGCAACGGCTTTATGTGCACGCGTTCATAGGCCCGCAGGAACCTATCGGCGGCGTGGAAGAACCGGCCCCAGGCGCTCCTTTTCCGGGGGAGGGAGAGGTCGGCGTTGCCCCTCCCCCGCGGGAAGAGCTCGTCGATCCGCGCATATTCGGGGATGGGGAACACGGGTTTCAAAACCCGCAGGATCGCGAGCGGGAGGATCGTCCCCCGGGCCCAGGAGGCGAAGGAGTAGAGGTTCACCGGGAACCACGTGGGCAGGAGCACCAGCTCCGGCGGGAGCATCGGCGTCGCCTCCCAGGGCCACTCCCCAAGCAACGCCAGCCAGATCTTGGTGAACACCCGGACCCGCTCCACTCCCCCTTGGGCCAGGATCCACTCCCGGGCCGCCCGCATCGGGGGGCTCTCGGGATCCACTCCGGCCATCTTCAGGGCCACGTAGGCCTCCACTGTGGTGGAGAGCTCCCCCGGCCCGCCGTACCAGTTGGCCCAGAAGCCCTCGGGCCGCTGCTCGGAGAGGATGTAGCGGGCGATCTTCTCCCATAGCTCCTGGGTCCCGATCCCCAGGATGTGGGTCAGGAAGAGGTGCTCGGCGGTGATGGTGACGTTGGACTCCAACTCCCCCCACCACCACCCCTCCGGCGACTGGCGCTTGAGCAACCAATCCACCGCGAGACCGATGGCCTCATCCAGGTCCTCGATCCGGGAGCGGCCGTGGGTGTGGGGGGCGGGTCGGTGGGTGACGAGGTATTTCCGCGGATCGTGGCCTTCGACCCTTCCGCGGTCCGCGACCCTCTGCATCAGCCCTCACCTCCCGCCACCACCGGCGCCAGGACTTCCGCGGCCCTGCCGAGCCGCCGGGCGCAGGAGATCGCGCGCCCGATGAACCGGGGGGACTTACGGGAGAGGTCCTCCCAAAGCGTGTCCAGGACACATCTCAAGATCAGGAACGGAACGCGACGGGTTCGGAGTTCCTGCGCGAGGTGGAAGGACTCCATATCGACGCCCAGGGCGAACAACGAGAGGCGGACTTTTTCCGGGGGATCGGCGATCCCCTCCGTGGTGTAAATGGGGCCGATCTCGGCCGCCGGCAGCCGCTTTCCGGCCGCCGCGACGAGCTCTCCGGGCACCTCGATCTCTTCCGCGCCGTGCCGGATCGATGACGCCAGGATCAGCGACCCGGGCGTCAGCCGCGCGTGGGTCGCGCCGCAGAACCCGAGGATCACCGCCCCCTCGGGATCGAACCGCTCCAGGGCCCTCGCGAGGCGTTCCCGTGCCCGGGGGCCGATCCCCGTCCGCACCCGGTGCATCCCCCGCACGAAGGTGAGCTCCGTCCGCAGCGCCGCTACGGCCGCGATCATCCCCGCCTCCTGCGGAATATCGGCAGCAACAGCCATGGCTTGTTCAATAGCTCCAGGACCGTTTGGGGCTCGAACCCCGAGTGCAACATGCACCCTGCGCACCGGGGGTCCCGCCCCGGGCCGTATCGCTCCCAGAGCGCAGGATCCAGGATCTCCCCTAGGTCATCCACGTGCTCATCGGCGATGAGGTAACAGGGCACCCGCCAGCCCCGCACCGTGTAGGTGGGGATCGCCCAGGCCGCGCATTCCCGGTAATCCCGGTACCCGCGCAGGAAATCCAGGAACAGTGGGTTATCGTAGAACGGGAATTTTTCATTCCCGTTCAGAAGCTCGCGGAAGACCCGGATCGATTCCTGCTTCTGCAGGAACAGCTCCTTCTCGGGGACGGCTTCGTAGGCGTAACCGGGGGAGAGCATCAGTCCCTCCACCCCGAGCCGCGAGAGGGTGCGGAAGAGTTCCTTTAGATCCGGAACGTCTGAGCCGTGGAACACGGTGGTGTTGGTACACACCCGGAATCCCCGCCGGAGAGCCTCCTCGATGGCGGCGATGGCCTCCCGGTAGGTTCCGGGCCGCCGGGTGACCTCGTCGTGTACCTTCTCGGTCCCGTCCAGGTGTACCACGAAGCAGAGGCGCTTGTGGGGCACGAACTTGTCCAGGGACTCCCGCAAAAGGAGGCCGTTGGTGCAGAGGTAGACCCACCGGCGCTGCTCGATGAGGCCCCTGACTATGTCGGCGATCTGGGGATGGAGGAGGGGTTCCCCGCCGGAGACGGAGACCACCGGGGCCCCCGCCTCCTCCGCGGCCCGCAGGGCCTCGTCCACCGGCATCCGCAGGTGCATCACGTCGCGGTACTCCCGCACCCTGCCGCAGCCGATGCAGTGGAGGTTGCAGGCCTCGAGGGGCTCGAGCATGAGGACGATGGGGAATAACCTCCCCCGCCGCGGCCACTTCCGCCGCGGGAAGAGGTACCGCGCGAGCTCGAGCTCCATCGTCAACGGGCGTCCCATCTCACGCCTCCCTCTCGACCAGGAACGAAAGGAGCTCCCGGAACTCATCCTGGGCCCACGCGCTCCAGGGGAGCTCCGCCGCGGTCCCCACCGCCTCCTCCGCGTATCTCTTGACTTCCTTCTCCGTCGCCTCCCGGGCCCCGGTGGCCTCCAGGCGCGCCAAGGCCTCCTGCAGGGGGATGGGGTCCCGGGAGAGTAGTTCCGCCAGCGCGGGGTCGCGTTCCAAGGCGTGGGCGACGGGGAAGGAACGCTTCCGTCGGAGGAGGTCGTTCCCCACCGGCTTCCCTGTGACCTCGGGATCCCCCCAGATCCCGATCCAATCGTCACGGATCTGGAACGCCAGCCCCAGGACTTCCCCCAACTGCCGGAGCCTTTCCCGGGGCTCGTCCTTCCCGGCGGCGATGGCCCCGAGCTCCAGGGCACATCCCAACAGCGCGCCCGTCTTCTTCCGCGCCATCTCCAGGTAGTCCGCCACCGCGACGTTCTTCCCCTCGAGGGAGAGGTCCAGGACCTGCCCCTCGATCATGCGGTAGATGGCAGAAAGGAGTGCCTCCAAAGCCGCGAGCCGTCGCGTTCCCGGGAGTACCTCCGCGTCGAGCGCCCGGCGCAGGGCCACGACGAGCATGCCATCGCCGGCGTTTATCGCCTGCTCTATGCCGTACACCTTCCACACCGCCGGCCGGCCGCGGCGGAGCTCGTCCTTGTCCTGGATATCGTCGTGGATGAGCGAGAAGTTATGGATGAGCTCCAACGCGGCCGGAAGTGCCGCCTCCACCTCGCCTCCCAGGGCCTCGCAGGAGAAGCAGACCAACGAGGGCCGGAGGAGCTTCCCCCCGATGCCGGCCCCCGGGCTCCCGTCCGCCTCTCGGAGGCCCATGTGATACGCGAGCATCTCCCCCAATGGCCCTCCATTACGCAGGGCGTCCTCCAGCTGGGCCACAATGGCCTCGCGGTATCTCCACAATATCTTCGGAATCGCCATAGGAGTACCCGTTCAAGGATAAAGCCGGGACACACCTGCGGCGATGGGGGAACCGTATTAATCGCGGCTCTTCTATGTTCGGGGACGCGGGTCGACATTACGACGTCATAGAAGAAGGATAATGTCAAGAATCATGTCACATTTTGTGGCGTGGGGTACCTTTCTTCGAACAATCGGTTGAGCTCCTCTTGGGCCTCGGCTAGCCCGTTGAGCCTCCGTCCCCCTTTGATCCCCTGGCGCTCACGTCAATTTATACTACCCCACCGGGGTTGGTGATGTTATGAAAGCACACGTCCTCAGGCAGAATTACCCTGTCCTAAAAGCGCAGATATGGAGTATATCGCGTTTGCCTGTCACAAGCGGTACCCCTATGCGGTGGTGGGAGATGGGGGAGGGCACCTCCTGCGGGAGGACCGGATCCCCCCACGAGCTTGGGGCCTTGGTGGCGGTGGAGACGGTGGGTGACTGGTACTGGATCGCGGCTGAGATCGAACGGGTCGGTTTTCAAGCCCCGCCTGGTCCACGCCGGCAAGGCCGGGCTCATGCCGGGGATGGTGAACAAGACGGACAAGCTCGACGCTCACGTGCTGAAGCTGCTCCAGCGGGCAGGGACCTTACCTGAGGCGGGATCCCCCGGAGAAGATCCGGGACGTACGGGAGCTTTCCTGGGCGAGGATCTGGTCCAGCAGAGATGGTGTGTCCAATCGGAACGGCCCAAGGGTTTGGGAGCGAGGGTGAAAAGGAGGAAATGGGACTTGAGCGCGCGCTTTCATAAATGAGCCGTTAAAATTTAGAGAGCATGATCGACATATCGCCTGCGGTTGTGAAAAATTTGAGGGGCGTGGTTTATTACAAGAAAGAGATGGATGTATCGGAACACGTGAAGTACCTTAAGAAGGCTTTCAGATACAGGGCACTTGGAATCCACAAGACGCTGGCAAAAGATCTCGGTAAACCCTTCATTTCGCTTGAATATCCTTTCCGCATAAGGAAACCCAAAGGGGTGGATAAAACAGCATTTGAGTCGCTGGTGATAGCGTTATTCTATGTGTCGCCGCTGATAATACTCGGCGCCGAGTCCGCCGAGGATCTCGAGCCGTTCAAGGTCTTCGCCATAAGAACCAAAACCCGAGAGGACGGGCGCACGCGGAAGTTGCACCTCAGGGTCTGTGACTACTCCATCATCGACTGGTACCCCAAGCTTGTTGAGCTCGGCAAAAGCGGCGAGCTCCAAAAGAGACTGGAATTAGTAAGGGAGGATGGGGAAAAGAGGTTTTGGCGGCTGAAACCGTATGAGGGAAAAGAGAGAATCGTCTATTACGATCTCCTACAGCAAGTGAAAAACCCGCCGCACGAGACCCTTTACAACGTGGTGCCGGGTTACATCCTCGAATTTTGAGCCATGAAATCCCTTTGGGTTATCTTTGGTTGTATCTCCCTGAATATCCACGCGGCGATCCGAGAGTGCCCCGTGCCGCGCTGCTCCACCGTAGCCGATTTAATTTCAAATCAAAACCAAAGACCTGGCCCTCATTTCATGACTTTGAAGCAATAGCACGCCGGGCGATAGGACCGATAACGTACGGAAACCCCCGGCCTTGGGCCCGCCCGTGGGATCACAGGTGTCTTCCTCGGGCGTTGGAGGTAAAAATCGTGGGATGGAGACGGAGAGGTTGCGGGAGACGCTCGCCATCATCGACCGTACGGTCCTCGTGCGCCGGATCACGCTGGGATCCTTCTGTATCCTGGCCATCGCGGTCCTCCTCTCCTCGGGGATCTCCCCCCTGAATCCGCTCTTCGCGGTGCCGTTCCTGTGGCTCATCCTCACGGTACCCTTCGAACACTTGGTGCACCGCCAGCGCACGCTGCGTGCGGTCCAAAACGTGCACGCCGCGTTCTTCGTCGTCGAGGTCCTGTTCGTGGGGTATCTGGTCCATCGGCTCGGTGGGGTGGAGTGGATCGGGGTGATGTTCTACCTCTTCACCGTGATGTACGCGAACTTCTTCCTCCCCCGGGCCGCGGGGTACCTGGTCACGGGCCTCGCCGCGGGGAGCTTCGCCACGGTGGCGTTCCTGGAATATTTCGGCCTCATCCCCCACTTCCGCGTCTTTTCACATCAGGGACCGCCGTATCGGGATCTCCCCTATGTCATCGCCACGGTGCTCGTGGGCGGGGTGGGGGTGTACGGGGTGTTGGCGTTCACGGTGCGGGCCTTCGCCGATCTTTTCGAACGCAAGAACAGGGAACTCGAGCGCCGCAGGAAGGCGTTGGAACGGCTCTCCCTGAAGCTCCTCCACGCTCGGGAGGAGGAGCGGCGACGGATCGCCCGGCGGATCCACGACGAGATGGGACAGGCCCTGGCCGCGGCCCGTTGGGCCCTGGCCGCGGGGAGGACGGAGGAGGCCGACGGGCTCCTCGCCGGGCTCGGGGAGGCGTTGCGGCAGCTCGCCCACGAGCTTCGCCCCCCGCTTTTGGACGAACTCGGCCTCCGCGCGGCCCTGGACAAGCTCCTCGATGACTTCGCCGCCTCGACCGGGATCGCGGTAGAACGGGCGCTGCCGGAGGGGCGGTTTCCCTCCGAGGTGGAGATCGCGGTGTTCCGCGTGGTCCAGGAGGCGCTGGAGAACGTACGCCGCCACGCCCGGGCGAGCCGGGCGACGGTGGAGATCGCGCGGCGGGGGGGAAGATTGATGGGGAGGATCGAGGACGACGGGGTCGGTTTCGATAGGCGCCGGATAAGCGAGGGGCTCGGACTCCCGGGGATGCGGGAATGGATCTCCCTCGTCGGGGGGAAGTTCTCGATCTCCTCGGCCCCGGGCCACGGCACCGTCGTGGAATTCGAGATCCCCCTGCGGTGTGATCCATCATCAACCGCCGATCACGAGAGATGAAGCGGGTGCTCATAGTTGACGATCATCCGTTGGTGCGGGCGGGGCTGCGGGAACTCCTCCGGAGAGCGGGCTACGAGGTGGTGGGGGAAGCGGGCACCGCGGCGGAGGCCGAGGGGTTGGCCGAGGAGCTGTGTCCGGACGTGGTGATCTGGGATTGGGCCCTTCCCGATGGGGGGAAAAGGGCCCTCGTGCGGTTCAGGGGCAAATTCCCCGATGTAAAGCTGTTGGTGGTCAGCGCCTTTCTGGGGCCGGAGCTCGCCTGTGCCCTACGGGAGTTGGGGGCCCACGGCGCGATCTCCAAGACCGCGGCCCCCGACGAGCTTCTGAGGGCGGTGGAGGCGGTGGCCCGGGGGGACGAGGCCTTTCCGGAGGCGGCGTATCTCGCCCCCAGGGAGCGGGAAGTGCTCACGCTCCTCGGCGAGGGATTGGGAAACGCGGAGATCGCCGAAAGACTCGGGATCTCGGTGAAGACGGTGGAGAGTCACATCGAGAGGCTGAAGCGCAAGCTGGGTTGCAAGACCACGGCTGCCCTGCGGGCACTGGCGATGAAGAAGGGCGAGACGTGATGGTGCCTCGTGAGGGGTTAGAGCAAGGAAGCGAGGGGAAACCAAAGGTGATCGTGGCCGACGACCATCCCGTGGCCCTCGCCGGTTTGGAAGGGATCTTGAGACGGGCGGGGTGCGAGGTAGTGGCCAGGGCACGCACGGGGCGCGAGGCCCTGCGGCTCATCAGGGAACTCGGGCCGGACGTAGCGGTGGTGGACGTGGCCCTCCCGGAGCTCTCGGGGCTCGAGGTGGCGCGTCGGGCACGGAAACTCGGGGTACCGGTGGTGCTCATCTCCATGTACGAGGAGGAAGCATTGGTACGGGAGGCCGCGACAACGGGGGCCGCGGCCTACGTCACCAAGATGGCACCTCCCCAAGAGATCGCCGACACGGTGAAGGCCGTAGCGGAAGGGGAGGTGTTCCTGGCGGATGACTTCCGCTCACCATACACCGCGCATCGTTCGTCACCG
>JAADIW010000100.1 GCA_013151115.1 Caldisericota bacterium | reverse complement strand
CGGGGAATATTAGCGAAAAAGGGGGAGGGGCTACCAGCCCCTCCCCCGAGTTCCCATATGTCGTCACTCGCGCACGAGCGGGTAGAGCTCGCGCACCTTGAGCATCTCCTCCCGGGTCTCAGGCTTGGGCACCGTGATCTCCCCGGAGAGGATCTTCTTCTCGAGCTCGTCGACGGCCTTCCAGATCCAGGTGGGGAGCGAGGCGCGCACGGCGGCCCAGTTCGCGGCGATCTCGGGCCTCTTCTCGGCGCTGATGGCGCCCGCGGCCACGCCGAAGTCGATGAACTCCAGGAGGTCCATGAACCTGGAGATGCCCACGCCCTTGTTCGCGAGGCCCATGCTGAGGATGCCGCCCTTGAACGTGCCCTCGTGGACCATCTTGATGGCGGTGTAGCAACCCACGTCCACGCGCTTCATCATGGAGGCGATGACCTTGTTTCCGTCGCCCATCCAGTCCTGGTTGGCGTCGACGCCGATCATGAAGGGCGGGCCGGCCTCACGGCCGAGCTCCTCCAGTTTCTCGGTCACGGCCTCGAGGATCCCGATGCCCAGCGGGCCGGCCACGTTGTAGACCGCCACCGCCCCCTGTTCCAGCTGGGCCTCGGCGGCCGCCTTGCCCTTGGCGATGTCGGAGAAGGTGCCGGTATAGACCCAGAGGAGGCCCACATTGGGTTTCTCCCCGGTGACCTCGGCGTACTTCTTCAGACCCCAGTCGATCCCGAAGCGGTAGCCGCCCTCGAAGTGGTAGAGGACCGGGATCTCGATCCCGAGCACGACCCCCACGTAGGGATAGCCGTAGTAAGCGGCGAGCATCCCCGCCAGGGCACCCACCAGGGCGGATCCCTCCTGCTCCTCGAAGATGATGGAGAGGACGTTGGGTTGATCGACCACGGCATCGATGATGGCGAACTTCTGATCGGGGAACTCGGGCGCCACCTGGTTCAGCGCGTCGGCCAGGAGGAATCCCACGCAGATGATAAGGTCGAAGGCCCGGGTGCGGGCGGCGTTGCGGATGTTGGGTAGGTAATCGGCCGCGGTGGCGGACTGGATCACCGTCATCTCCCAACCGAAGTCGGCCATGGCCTCTTCGGTCCCCTTGAACCCCATGTCGTTGAACGAGAGGTCCCCGCGGCCGCCGACGTCGAGGATGAGGGCCACCCGGCCGGCGAGGGCGGGAAGCGAGAGGAACAAGGAGACCAACAACAGACCGAACAGCACTTTACGCATATGCACTCCCCCCTCTACATGTGGGTTACCGAGGATCATAGCTCATGGGGGCGTGGGGAAACAAGGGCCGGGGAAGGGATATTCCCTCCCCCGGCCGATCCGAGGAAGTTCCCGCGCGCCCCGCCGATTCGAACGGCAGCCTCGGGGCCGGGGGGAGGAGGCGGTCAGGGCATCTCATCCGCCCCCGGCCCCCGACGGGCAGGCAACCCGTCACGGCCGGCACCACGCCTGGGGCGCACGAACATCTCCGCGCAATTAGGGTTACACCGATTACAGGCGAAGGTCTTAGGAAATAGGGGACCTCGAGGGGGGACCTCCGACACCCGTCCGGGTGACGGATGGCCTCACTCCGGGAGCTTCACCACTTTCCAGTATTCCCAAACCGTGTTCAAGAGCTTCTCGAAGTCCTCCGTGTGGGTGGGCTTCTGGAGGTAGGCCGAGGCCCCGGAGTCGTAGGCCCGCACCATATCCTCCTCGGATTCCGAGACGGTTAGCACCACCACGGGGATCTTGCGGAGCTTCTCGTCCTCCTTGATCTCCTTGAGGACCTCGAGGCCGTCCTTTCCCGGGAGCCTCAGGTCCAGGAGGATCAGGTTCGGCCGGGGCGCGCCAGCGAACTCCCCCCGGCGATAGAGGAAATTCAGGGCGTCCTCCCCGGTCTTCACCCAATGGAGCTCGCACTTTATCCCCTTCTCCTCCAGGGCCTTGATCGACCTCTCGATGAGGACGTAATCGAACTTCTTGTCCTCCACCACCAGGACCACCAATTTCTTCTCACCGGACATATTGCCCCTCCACCATCCTTGCGCGGGCCTTGGGCAGGGTAAAATAGAAGGTGCTCCCCTCGCCCACCTTGGATTTGACCCAAATCTTCCCCCCGTGTTCTTCCACGATCCGGCGGCAGATTGCAAGCCCGGCCCCGGTGCCCTCGCTCTCGGGGTCCAGCTTGTTGAAGATGCGGAAGATGCTCTCCCGGAACTCCTCCTTGATCCCGATCCCGTTGTCGCGCACGTACAGGACACACAGATCCCCCCGGTTCCCCTCGTGCCCGATCTCGATCCGGGGGACAGCCTTGTCGTTGAACTTCACCGCGTTCTGGATGAGGTTCCGGAACACCTCCTTGATGCGCGTCTCTATCCCCATCACCTCCGGCAGGTCCGGGGCCACCACCACCTCCACCCCGTCGAGGATGGCGGAGAGGTCGTGGCACACTTCCTCCACCAGCTTCCGCAGGTCCAGCCGCTCGAAGGCCGAGGCCTCGACCTTGATGGTGGAGAAGTGCAGGAGGTCCCGGATGAGGGCGATCATATTCTCGCCCACCTCGCGGATGATCTCCAGGTCGGCGCGGACATCGGGGGGCAGGGCCCCGTTCTTCTTCAGCAACTGGTCCGCGAACGACACGATGGTGCGGGCGGGGTCCTTGAGGTCGTGGGCCACCGCCCAGTCGTACTCCTTGAGATTGCGGTTCATCTCCTCGAGGTCCTGTGTCTTCTTGAGGAGCTCCGCCTGCAGGCGCTTGAGTTGGGTCACGTCCACATAGTAGTCGATCCGCCCCACGCGCTTCCCGTCCTTCTTCACCGGATAGGAAGAGTACTGTAGGATCTTTTCCTCCCGCCGCAGCCCGGGCCGTATCCGACAGGTGATGTTCTCCACCGTGAGGTCCTCCCGATAGGCCCGGCGCACGGTCCGGGTGAACTCGTCGGGGGCCTCCAACCGGAACCGGATCTTCTCCAGGAGCTTGGTGGCCGGGGAGCCGATGCAGCTGTCCCGGGGGACCCCGAAGAACCGCTCGATGGCCTTGTTCGCCCAGATCACCTTCCCCGCCGTGTCGATGAACACCACACCGGTTTCCATGGTGTCGATGGCCGCCTCGATGAGGTAGCGGTAGCGCACCTTCTCCTCGGCCAGCTCGCGGTTGAGCTTTTCGATCTCGGAACGATCGAGGGCCTCTAGCACGGCCCGCTTTCCGTCCAGGCGGCGCGCATGCACCTCCACGGGGACGCTGCGGTGGCCCTCGGTGATGAACCGCACTTTGACCTCCTGGAGGCGGCCGAGGTCGAAGAGCTTGCGCAACGCCCCGCGAAACGCGGCGATGTCCTCGGGATGTACGTACTCGGACAGGTGCAGGGTGTTCCGACCGGGCCACCCCAGGAGCTGCTTCGAGGTCCGGTTGCGGCGGATGACGTTGCCCTCCCCGTCGATGAGGTGAACGATATTGGGGCTGTCCTCGAACAGGACCTCGTTGCAGATGAGATCCAGTTTGTTCGTCCCTCGCGGGGGCTTCTTACCGGCCCCGGAGAATCGGCGGTACATCTGTAGCCCCCCTCCCACCAGGGGCACCACCCCGAAGTAGAGGAGACCGGCCACGGTGGGGAGCCCCGGTCCCGTCTCCCCCAACAGGGGCGCGGAGGCGGCCACGGCGAGCCCGGCCCCCAGTCCCCCCCACAGCCACCCGCACCCCGCGAACACCGCGGTGGCCAGCGCATAGCCGGCGATGATCGTCCCCGGGCTCGGGGGGAGGGGCAGAAAGTGGACGAGGCCCGTGAAGAAGGCATAAAAACCCAACACTATCCCCAACCGCCGTTTCCGCGCCGTTGACATCACCGGGGACAATTTGTGGGGGCGCGGACACGGGGGCAAGGACACCG
The DNA here is from genome assembly GCA_013151115.1 of Caldisericota bacterium. Taxonomy (GTDB): domain Bacteria; phylum Bipolaricaulota; class Bipolaricaulia; order Bipolaricaulales; family Bipolaricaulaceae; genus UBA3571. Next base: position 1,597 of record JAADIW010000100.1, on the reverse strand, counting down.
ATCACCGCGGCCCGGAGAATTTTGTCGGACACCTCAGATGATGGTGGAACTGTCGACGGGCAGGGAGAAGGGTTCCACCAGGCGCTTGAGGTAATCCTCCTTGAGGATCCTGATCTTGCGGTTCTCGAGGGCGATGATGCCGCGTGACTCGAGCTCCCCCAACGTCCGGATGGCGGTCTTGGACGAGACCCCGGCCATCTCGGCGAGCTCCCCCCGGGAGAGCTCGATCCCCAGCTTCCCCAGGGCGAGGGGGGGAGCCGCTCCTTGCTGGAGGCATAGGAGCGCTCGGCGAGCTTGTTTTGGAACGCTTTCAGCTCGAGGGAGAGGCGCTCGAAGAAACGGAAGATCACCTTGGGGTGACGCTCCAGGAAATAGAAGAAATCGCCGCGCTCGATGAACCCCACCTTGGAGGGAACGAGGGTCTTGGCGTAGGCGTTGTGGACCGTCTTATCGAACAGGGTGGTCTCCCCCAGCATCCCCCCCGGGCCGACGATCTTCAGGATCTGGGACTTCCCCTTGGCGGAACGCTTCACCACCTTCACCGCGCCGGAGAATACCAGGTAGAACCCGAACGCCGGGGCTCCCTCCATGAAGATGAGCTCGTCGGCCCCGTAGTCGATGTGGCGGATCATGGAGGCGAGCTTTTCCAAATCGTCCTTTTTGAGATCGGCGAAGACACGAAAATCTTTCAGCTCGATCATCCCCCCTCACCCGGAGGCAGTCTAACGTGGAGCGCGAATTTAGTCAAACCTGGTGGCCTCTTCGGTGCCTTGACGCGGGGGGAGCGGGGTTTATAGAATCGGAGTGCCCCTGGCCGGGGTGGCGGAATTGGCAGACGCGCTGGACTCAGGATCCAGTGGGGCATAAACCCCGTGTGGGTTCGAATCCCACCCCCGGCAGTAGCATGGACCTCGTGGGGACGTTGGAGGCCATCTCCCAGGGCAGGATAGCCCTGGGAGAAATTATTGATGCGCTCTGGAAACGCATCGGTGAGGTCGAGCCCACGATAAGGGCTTTCCTCTCCCTGGCCGATCCCGCCGAGCTGAAGGAGCGCGGGGAGGCGTACGCCGAGAGGCCCCTGCGGGGGATCCCCATCGCGGTGAAGGACAATATCTCCACGTCGGACTTCCCCACCACCTGCGGCTCCCGGTTCCTGGAGCGGTTCCGACCCGTGTTCGACGCCACCGCGGTGGAGCGGTTGAGGGCGGCGGGGGCCCAGGTACAGGGGAAGACCAACATGGACGAGTTCGCCATGGGCTCCTCCACCGAACATTCCGCCTTCGGCCCCACCCGGAACCCCCACGACCCCGAACGGGTACCTGGGGGATCGTCGGGGGGGAGCGCGGCGGCGGTGGCGGCGGGGGAAGCGCTGGCGGCGCTGGGGTCGGACACCGGGGGGTCGGTGCGCCAGCCGGCGGCGTTGTGCGGGGTGGTGGGCCTGAAGCCCACCTACGGGCTGGTGTCGCGGTGGGGGCTGGTGGCCTTCGCCTCGTCCCTGGATCAGATCGGGCCCATCGCCCGTACGGTGCGGGATTGCGCCCTCATCCTCTCCCTCATCGCCGGCCACGACCCCCGGGACTCCACCTCCCTCCCGGCC